>JACTVF010000056.1 GCA_019695435.1 Methanoregulaceae archaeon
ATACGGTGATGTTCTCGAAGAACTTCGAGACGATCGAACTCTCCCACCGGGCATACGACCGGTCGGTATTTGCGAGCGGTGCCCTGCGGGCGGCCCGCTGGGTTACCAGTAAAAAGCCGGGCATCTACAGCATGAACGATGTTCTTGGCCTGCAAAAAAATAACCCAAACACCTGACGGTCAGCCGTACAAATCGAAACCTATTTTTTATCTTTAACCGCATTATTATGATGGAGTGAATAGTTTGGTAGCTGTTGTTGATACCACAAAATGTACCGGTTGCGAAACCTGCGTGAATGAATGCCCGGCATCCGCAATATCCATGGAAAATGAGAAGGCCAAGGTTGACAAGGATATGTGCGTGGACTGCCAGACCTGCGTGGACGCCTGTCCTTCTGAAGCGATCCACATGGAATAAATTTTTCTTACAAACTTCTCTTTTTATTCGGCTGTACGGGCATTTAAGTGCTTAAGAAAAATTCCGGCTGGCAATCAGGTTTATACCATTTCAACGATATGAATTTGGGGGCACTCGGTAATAACATCCCGTATTTCAATGGGCATACATGTGTAAACTTTAAAAAACAATGTTTTTATTATCACAGGTGAAATGGGATTTTACAACCCGCCATCATCTCAAACGGGAAAGACACATAACACACAGGACCTGTTACCTATGATCAATGTTGGAGTGCTCGGTGCTACGGGCGCGGTTGGTCAGCGATTTGTCGAACTCCTGGCGGATCATCCCTGGTTCAATCTGACAACACTCGCGGCCTCGGAACGCAGTGCGGGAAAGCAGTACGGAAAAGTGGTAAACTGGCGCCTTGAAACGCAGTTTCCGGAAAAGATCGCGAAACTTAAAGTCACGAATATTACTCCTTCCGCGATGAAGGATGTAGATCTGGTCTTCTCCGCGCTTCCCGCTGAAATTGCAATGGATATCGAGAACACGTTTGCGGATGCAGGCATCGCGGTCTGCAGCAACGCAAGTTCACACCGGATGGAACCGACCATTCCTCTTGTGGTGCCTGAGGTCAACCCCGAACACCTGGGGTTGATCGATGTCCAGCGGGATGCCGGTAGGGACGGTTTTATCGTGACTAACCCGAACTGTTCCACGATCATGCTTGTCATGGCCCTTGCACCTTTGCGGAAATTTAGATTCACCGATATCCGGGTTGCTACGATGCAGGCCATCTCAGGAGCCGGGTTTGCGGGCGTCGCGGCCATGGCAATCTATGACAATGTTATCCCTTATATCGGAAATGAAGAGGAGAAGATGGAGACCGAAACCCTCAAGATCATGGGTACCCTGAAAGGCAAAAAAGTGATGAATGCGCCGTTCAACGTGAGCGCAAGCTGCCACCGGGTCCCGGTCATTGACGGGCACACCATGGCAGTCTGGGCAGATATCAAAGAACCGGTCGAAAAGGTAAAAAAAGCCTATGCTGACTATAAGCCTCCGATCAAGGGGCTGCCGACCCAGCCGACGGAATCCGTCCATTTGTTCTCAGAAGATGACCGCCCCCAGCCCCGGCTTGATCGTATGCGGGGGCGTGGCATGACCGTTTCAGTCGGCAGACTGCGGGAAGGACTCCGGTTTGTGGCCATGGGGCACAACACCATTCGCGGTGCAGCGGGAGCAAGTGTGCTGAATGCAGAACTGATTGCAAAGAAGAAGTACCTGTGATCTTTTATGGAAACCACCATGCAACCGATGAAGGAAAACACCGTGTTTGTGGGAAACAAGCCGGTGATGAATTATGTACTTGCTGTCGTGACACAATTTAACAACGGGGCTAGCGAAGTCGCCATCAAGGCCCGGGGCAAGGCGATCTCGCGGGCTGTTGATACTGCGGAGATTGCCTTGAACCGGTTTCTTGAGGGCGTGACAAAAAAGGATATCGTCACCTCGACCGAGGTTATCGATACCGACACCGGCAAGACCAATGTCTCGAGCATCGAGATCATTCTTGCGGCAAAAAAATAACTTTTTAGCGGACCCGGGCGGCCTTGTCGCACGCATAGTCTGCCTGTAATTATAAGCGTTACTTAGACTGAGATAATAACCATAAATCATTTAACTGGCGCGTTCAAATTATTAGTGCTATGGGTGCACGTGCTGCCGCATTACTCTGTCTTTTCTTCATATGCCTCATTATTGCACCAGTGATAGCAGCAAATGATGAGCGATATGGATATATTACTGTTGAATCCGTGCAAATCCAGCTGGTAAATGCTACAGCGCTCATCGATGTTCATTATTCTGTTGATGAAGGTACCCGGCTTATCTTCTTTTTGCTGGGAAAACAGGATCTCAAAAACAAATTGCTAAAGATACTCAATTATGATGATGCCCAGATGCAGTATGTTAACCTTTCTGATGCGGAATTTGTGATAAACCAAGCTGCATACTCGTACGGGAACGGAATCTTCTGGTACCCGACTCACCAGTTTAATGTCGTTATTCCGAAACTGACAGTAGCATCACCCCAGGTCATGCGAAATTATACCAATACAAACCTGTTCCCAAATGGTATGGGGTATTTTGGGACGGTGATGGTAAATGAAACACCTGAACAAGTGCCATCGTCGTCAAACTTTAGTGAATCCCCCTCCCCCCATGAATAAATAATGTCGATAGGGTATGTTTTTTAGGAGGCTTCGAGCAATGGATTATTACCAGGTTCTCATACCAGTGATGCATTTTATGTCCGGTAGATCTGCCAGTGCAATTAAATCCCGTGAAACCCTGTCGGTACCGGGAAAAACATCTGCTGCCGTTTGCGCATAAATAATTTATACTATTTTTAATCAGGATTTCGCTTTACGCATTTCCCGGAAACGATGAGTATCCTGGCGATATTTCGGCTCTCTCACGAAAGGGTATGTTTTTCCTGGTAAAAAAGAGAATATCCAATAAAATTCTGCAGAGATCCGGTATAGGATCAGATGGTCTCTATAATGGCCTCTTTCTGCTGTTCGGCTTGTCGTTTCGCGATAACGTACTGGACGATAACACCGGTAATTGCACATGCGAGCCCGAAGAGGGTCGAGTACATGATATACGCCCCGGCGGATGCAGATCCAATGGGAAAATCTGAAACGCTGCTGACCGCAAGAATATATGCGCTGGCACCATACAGGATGAGCCCGATTGCCGTCACAAAGAACGGGAATACGATAACTTTTACCAGATTCTCCCGTTCATTGATGTACACATCGATGATCACGCCAAGCGATGTGACCAGGCCGGCGACGATCAGCCAGATGATCGCCCCATAAATAAAACTCATGACGTACAAGAGAACGCCCATACTATTGTCTGCTGAATAATAATTCAGAACCGTAAAAAAACCGATGGTGAACCCAATGAGAACGAGTACGATAGTAGTTGAGTACGTGACAAAGGAAAACTTGCCACGGGACATAGATGCCCGGAGTGCATTGATAATTCCATGAATAAATTCATCCAGACCAAACCCTTTGTACAGCAGGTATATCCCAATCACACCGATCACGACAATGGTTGCCGTACCAGGGTACCCTAGGATGAATGCACTTGCATACAGTAGCATGGCAAGGCCCAGAGGAACAAAAACCACCCTGGAAATCTTGGGATCATCGAGGAGTTTTTTTAAGATATAATATGTTCCTTCAAGATTGGGCATCTGGTTGACAATTACGCGGCGGATGCTCGCGACCGGAAGCCGGGACTGGATTATAGGTACAATATACTCATCTTCTGCGCCATCAGAGACAAGGATGCAGGAGATCGGTTGCGTCTCTTTTATCACATCATCGAGAGTTGCTGCGATCTTCCGATCTCCTTCAATCATGTGAAGGTGATTACCGGAGATCACCGCAACGACAGCCTCTTCACCTTTTGCGATCAGTTCGTCATAAATTTTTACGGCGGAAAATATCGCATTAACATCAGAATCTTCTGGGTCGGCAAGGGCAAGCCGGTCTGCAGCCTTCAGGCACTCCTGTCTGCCGATGACCGGGCTTTCGATCTTTGCTTTCCATCCGATATCATCGTCCCGATCCACACTCAGAACGAGAGTCCGACCTTCTGTCATTGGTATAATAAAATCATCGCAAATCTATTAAATTATTGCCTATGGTTAGAAAAAAGAATAAACGGTGATAGGATCAGATGAGTTTTGAACGCTGGAGCAGGAGTATATCGTCCGTCGTCAGTTTTTCCCCGGCCCGGAAGTTTTTGAACAGATGCTCGGCTTCCTGACGGACAGCTTTTTGCTCTTTTGTCACTTTAACCTTCTTTGTCTTCTTGCGCAGGCCGGAAATGACCTTGTCATAATCGCGCAGTTCTTTCTGGCAGGCAATAAAGAATTTATGCTCGGCGTCAGCTGATTCCTGTGCCTCTACAAAACTCTTGTGGGCTGCATCGGCGGCCTCGCGCGACTTATCCGCTTTCCGGTAGGATTCGACCATCAGATCGTGATGCTTCTGGGCAAGTTCGGCAAGTTCGGTTACCTTTGCGTGGAGATCAGATGCCAGTTTGCGGAAATCCCGTGCTGATGAGATCTTCGTTCGCATCTCCTTGTTCTGCTCAAGTTCGGCTTCCTGCCCTTTGACCTGACCTTTCATCTGCTTGATCTTTTCGATAAGCTCGCGCTCTTTGTCGGTGGTAAAAACCTCGGTCTGCTGTCGGTACTCCATGTACTCGATCTGCTTCTGGAGTTCCTTGATGCCTCGGTTTTTTAGCGACCCGTGTTCTTTTTTGAAGGCCTCGATCTCTTCGAACAGCACATTTGCCTTGTCATTTAATTCGTTGCGCTGCGCTTTTTGGTCAAGGACTTCCTGATTGTATTTGTCACGGAGATCTTTATTCTTCTGGGCCTCTTCCACAAACTCCCGGGTCTGATTGTTGAGCGTATTTCTCTCCCGCGCGGATTTACTGGCGGTAGAATTGAGCTCGTTTCTTCGGTTCTTGTGCTGTTCAGACTCGGCGAGGATCTTCTTTCGCTTTTCCATTAAGTCATTCAACATGCGGTACCACTCCTCATCCTATCTCCTGTAAGGGATGTGCAGGCACAGTGTCAGAGGCATTAACCAACAAGAGTACGCGCGAAACATGCGCATATATCTTGTAACCGCTCTGCATGCAGGATGCAGGGCGAAAAACATCAGAAAAGGATCGTTGCGTAGAATGTTTGCAAGACTTCCAAGAGAAGCCTTTGTTCGACACACGGTTCATGATGTTCAACTCCCGGTACACGGATGACACCCACACGACGGGTGTCGCCCACCATTCTCCCTTCAGATGATCTGGTCGAATGTACTATATTTTAAAGGCGGGGACTCCTATTAAGCATTTCGCCGGCTTTTCGGATGAGGATCCCGATGATGCCCTCGGGGCAAAGTAAACACTTATAGAATCTTTAATCTAAAAATGGTGGGGGTATTGGCGTACTGCCGTCACCCCCGGATCACTGATATTTATTTTTTATTTGTTGTGCGTGGTGCTTAACCGACCCATTCAAGAACGCCGCCACCGCTGGTCTGGTCCTTTGGTGCAGCGCGCCTGCTCTGGGGCATCTCAACCTGTTTTGGGCTGGAACGCTTGGCATCCATCTCCTGGACCATAGTCTTGTAGGACTGGCGTGTCCCGAGGATCTGGGCGCTCTTGACACCGGTCATAATGGCGAGGACACGGATCTTGCCTTCCATGTCGGGCCTGACGCGGGCACCCCAGATGACATCTGCGTGCGGGTCAAGTTCGTACGTGAGCGAGGTTGCAACCTCTTCTGCATCCTGCAGGGTAAGGTCGGTTCCTCCGGTGATGTGGATCAGGCTGCCGGTTGCACCGCGGTAATCGATATCGAGCATCGGATTGCTCAGGCACTCGCGGACAACGCTCTCTGCCTTGTTCTGTTGCTTGCTCTCTCCGACAAGCATGGAAGCGACACCCCCCTTGGACATAATCGCCCTTACATCTGCGTAATCAATGTTGATGAGCGAGGGTTCCGTAATGGTCTCGGAAATGCCCTTGACCGTTTCGCCGATCAGCTGGTCCATAACGGAGAATGCCTGGCCGAGCGGCAGGTTGGGGACAAAGTTTTTCAGTCGGTTGTTATCAAGGACAATGACCGAATCCGCTGATGCGGCAAGCGCTTCTAGTCCTTCCTCTGCACGGATCAGCCGGGCCTTTTCGACCTGGAACGGGTAGCTGACCATCCCGACCACGATTGCGCCCTGCTCTTTTGCAACCTGTGCAACAACCGGGGCTGAACCGGTACCGGTACCTCCACCCATACCAGCTGTGATGAATACAAGATCTGCTGATTCGAGCAGTGCCTCAAGCGTCGGGCGGGCCATCTCGGCCGCACGCTTGCCGACATCGGGATAACCCCCGGCACCGAGACCACGGGTCAGGGATTTCCCGATAAGGACACGCTTGTCGGCTTGGATCATGTCCAGGTGCTGCTTGTCCGTGTTGATCGCAATTGTTTCTGCACCGGAAACACCCATATGGTGGATACGGTTTACCGTGTTGTTCCCGCCACCACCGCAACCGATAATCACAATTCTTGGCTGCCCAAGGAAATCTTCATCCGGTGCATTTGATCCGGACTTGTTTACCTCTTTTTCAAGTTCGGAATTTTTTAACGCATCATTAATTATGCTCTGCATTTCTACCCTCTCATACCTTGAATGAAACCTGGTCATTATCCTTTAAGACACGGCCCGCTCGTTTCTCAACGAGCTCACGGACAGCGGCCCGGACCGCTTCTGAAACATTGGGATACTCGCCTGCATCCACCATCTGCTGGAGCAGGCTGATCTGTTGTTCGGGTAACCGGAGCGTGATTCGTTGCATCATTGTATCTCCATTTCCGACATATGTCTGCTATATGTCATTCATATGTCTGACAATGGGAACCCTTGTGTCTGACTTAACCAGATAGAGCAAAATAATACACAATGGTATATAAATTTTCTGATTTGATCCCGGACCTGTCTCCAAACGCATTTATGACTTCCCGGCCAAGTATTTTTTAAAAAAGACGGATGATTTGATGGCTGTTGATTTTCCCAGACCCGTGGTGCATGGAGGAACCGGAAAGCGTCAGCGTGAAAATACCGGTAAAAACCTGCTGGATTTCAGCGCGAGCCTCAACCCTCTACCCCCACTTTTCACATGGGACTGTGATCCAGCGTGCCTTTCATCATATCCGGATAATGAATATACTCAGCTTAAGGAGTGCATTGCGCAGACATTCCACCGGGATCCAGAAGAGATCTGCGTGGGGAATGGTTCCATCGAGCTGATTCGTGTCTTCTGTTCCGTTGTTTTCTTGGGAAAAAAGACCTATTTTGCAAAATCCCCCACATTCGGGGAGTATGCGCTCTCCGCCCGTTTAGCCGGTGCAGTAGCAGCAGACACACAGGAGACGGCTACGGTCTCCTTTGTCTGCAACCCTAATAATCCGACCGGCGGTCTGCGCACACGTTCCGATCTGGTGGCCCACATGAGAAACATCTCATCACACCGGGGGATGCTCTTTATGGATGAGGCATTCATCGAGCTTGCAGACCCGGCCCAGAGCCTTGTGAATGTGCGCGAGGACTCTCTCTTTGTCCTGCGCTCGCTCACCAAGAGTTTCGCGGTTCCCGGGCTCCGGTTCGGGTACGGTTTTGGTGAACCGGATCTGATTGCAAAGATCGAGACTGCCCGCCCACCCTGGAGCGTGAATGCGTACGCAGAGGCATTCGCCCTCCAAGCATTCCATCATCTGGATGAACTGGGAAAATCCCGGGACTACATCCGAAAAGAACGGGACTGGCTTTCTTTGCGGATCGGAGAACTCGGGCTGCGGTGTCTCCCATCAGCAGCGAATTACCTGCTTGTGGACTCTGCACGCGATGTGGGTCCACTGTGCACGCAACTGGAATCGCGTGGCATTCTCGTCCGTAACTGCACATCATTTGGACTTGGCTCCTGCATCCGCGTGGCCGTGCGGACACATAAGGAGAACGAAACGTTTGTTGAGGCATTATCTGCATGCGTGCGCTGATCATGGCCGGAGGCGCCGGGAGCCGTCTCAATCTGGGGGAAAAACCGCTCATCCTCATCAACAACCACCCGATGATCCGGTATGTCGTCGATGCGTTTACCGGAGCCGGGTGCGAAGTGGTTGTTGCAACGTCGCCAAGAACACCCATGACCCGGAACTGGTGCCGGGTAAACGGCATCGATTCATACGATGCCGTGGGGGCGGACTATATCCCCGATATGGTCGAAACAGTGCAGGCGCTCGCAGAGACAAAACCGCTCTTTGTAAGTGTCTCAGATATTCCCTGTATTGATGCGGAGATCATCACGACCATTCGTGATGCGCATATTGAATCAGGAAAGGACGCCTGTTCCACGTGGGTTCCTTCGAAGATTGTCAGATCCTGCCGGGGGGGTATAACCTATCGTGCGAAGATTCGTGAAATCGAGGCCTGTCCGACCGGGCTCAACATCCTGAAAGGAGACCGGATAACCGAACCGCAGGACGAACTCCAGCTGGTGCTTGCCGATCCGAGGCTGGCCATAAACGTCAACACCCGCGAGGATCGTACAGCAGCAGAAACATTCCTTAAAAAGCAGTTTAGGTTATTGTAACCGGTTACGCGAGAATCTTACCGGCCTGCATCTGTCCGATTGTTAATTGGCCCCAATCTGTGTCATTACACCCAAAAAACGGCAGATGCTGCCGTATTTAATACGAATGAATATTAAGGTGCGGGGTTAAATATACCAGTATTATGGTGGAGTCGGAGGAGATCGAGCTGCAGGGTCATATCATAGACTCGGGCATCATGACCCAGCTCTTTGACCGGATCATGGACATGGGAGGGAATTTTGAGATCCTTGTCTTTGATGTGGGCAAGAAAAAGACCGATCCCAGCTATGCCCGGCTCAAGATTGTAGCACAGGATAAGGAAAAACTGCGATCCATATTATCGGAACTTCACCGGCTCGGCGCCCGGCTCCCCCCGGTACAGTCCGTCCATTACATTCCGGCAGCCGGTGACCGGAACGCTCCCCGGGGATTCTACACGACTACCAATCACCCGACTCAGGTAAGACTCGCGGATGAATGGGTTTCGGTGGAAGGAATCGAGATGGATTTTCTGATCGTAGTCGATCCGAAGAAAAAGCAGGCCCGGTGTACCCCCTTGGGAAAGATCAAAAAGTGCGACCTTGTTGTTGTCGGGGAAGAGGGTGTGCTGGTGAGTTATCCCGACCGGCCCCGGACGAGCAGTACGTTTGAGTTTATGCACGGCACGGTCTCATCAGAACGTCCAAGCGAGACCCTGATTGCGCAGATCGCAAAAGAGATACTGGAGGTCCACAGGACCGGGGGAAAGATCATTCTCGTGGGAGGTCCTGCGATCATCCACACCGGGGCAGACAGGGCTGTTGCTGAGATGATCCGTAAAGGATACATTAACGTCCTCTTTGCCGGCAACGCACTTGCAACCCATGATGTAGAGTATAACCTCTTCGGGACATCACTCGGGATGGATATAAAAACAGGAAAACCGGTGATGGGAGGGCACCGCCACCATATCTATGCGATCAGTGAGATCATGCGGGCCGGCTCCCTTAAGGATGCGGTGGAGAACGGGGTTCTCACCGGGGGCATCATGTACGAATGCGTGAAGCACAACGTTCCCTTTGTCCTTGCCGGTTCGATCCGCGACGACGGTCCGCTGCCCGATGTAATCCAGGACACGATGGTGGCGCAGGATGAGATGCGCAGGTACATCCCGGGGTGCAAGATGGTGCTGATGGTCGCAACCCTCCTGCACTCGATAGCGGTAGGTAACTGTCTCCCTTCCGGTGTGAAGACCGTCTGCGTGGATATCAATCCCGCATCGGTGACAAAACTGATGGACCGCGGCACAACCCAGGCCATCGGAGTTGTCTCCGATGCAGGAACCTTCCTCCCCCTTCTTGCCGAGCAGATCGAAAAGCAGAGCAAAGGGAAAAAGTAAGAAAATCCTTTTTATTGAAAAACCGGTGATGCAGACAACGGTTCTTACCCCTGTGCATTATCAAAATGAGGATGCCACACAAAGGTTGAGAGGGCACCCCTGGACCCTCGCCGGGTGAGTGCAGTTGATTCCCCAGATCCTGTTTGAATCCGGTACTCGAATTGTCTCAATTTGAAATCAGGTCATGAAAACGCTGCGGGGCACTCCTTCAGAGGCGGCGGCATCTTTCATTTTTTAGCTCTTTGGCACGAACTGCATTATCTTTTTTTAGCGGCTCGGACGTCGGGTAAAAAACCGGCCTGACTTTATCGGATTAATAGCCATCTCACCGCGTCAGCGGCATGCAGTACGGCTGCTCGTGAGCGAGCACGTATTCCCATTCATTCTTACAGGGACAGTCCATATCCAGCAGTGCCCCGATCAGGTCGCGGTCTCCAGTGAGTGAATAATCGCGGATACCCCGGGTGATCTCATAGTCGCACGTCCCGCAGTTGTGCGGTCCCCGTTTCTGCCCGCCACCCAGTGGATCGCAAGTCACGTCAACCGGGGCATCTTTTAAGATTGAAAGCACACTCCAGAGATACGCCGGACGGTACGCTCCCTGCCGCCAGTACAGTTCAAGTTCGGTCCGTTTCTGTACGGTGCAGGGATTCATCGAGATCATCTCAACGTACTTGGCAAGCCCGGCAAGTGATGACCTTATGTCGGCGATTGCTTCGGCCTCGGTAAGGAAAATCGGCTTGAAGAGGAGATACGCCTTCACACCCGCCCCGGCTGCATGGGCGACCGCGGTGGCTTTTGTAAAATCCGCGTAGGTAAACCCTTTATTAATGCACTTTTCCCGGATCGGATCATTGGTCGTTTCAAGACCGATGGCACAGTAAAGCGGGGTAGCGTGAGTACAGTTGTCGAGGTCTGAGACAAAACTTTCAATGGTCTCGGCGGTTATATATTCGGGCCTGCTTTCCG
>JACTVF010000057.1 GCA_019695435.1 Methanoregulaceae archaeon
GCCACTCCCTGTCTCTTTCCTGCATGTAACGGCTCACTTGAACTCTGAGATGATCTCAGCCTTTAAGTTCGCCTTTCCGCCCGCCGGTGTCGCAAGATCGCGTCCGCAGACAACACACTTGACTGTCGTGCTTGCTTTGGAAAAGACCGTCTGCTCATTATCGCAGTCAGGGCACTTTACCTTTAAAAAACTGCTCCGGTTTGCTCGTGCTTCACGTACCATGTTTTTCACTCCGTCAACTCGAACTTGGCAACCCGGTAGCCTTTGCGCAGGTGGGCTTTCCCGCACGTTGTGCAGCGGTACCTGACGTTGATCTTCTTTGTGGGCTTGTCGCCACCCGGGACCTTCGAGAACTTCCCCATGTTACCCACTTTGCCTCTCCGTGCCTTCTGGCGGTCGATCCAGTGGAGACCGGTTGTCTTGCTCTTCTTGACCTTCTCCACCTCATGGATCTGGTGACTTCTGCAAAAAGGACAGTATGTTTTGAATTTCACTGGCATCTTCATGATGTTTTCACCGAATGTACTGGATATTGAATCCCAGTATTATTTACTAAGGTTCATATTTAAGATATGGGTTCACTGGCAGTGCAGGATACCTATACCGTCCTGATTTTGTGCAATTCTCATTGTGGCGAAGAGTGTTAAGGTTTTAGCGCCGGGATATTAAAAAGATTAGGATAGTGTGAATCTTCCCACCGGATCCAGACAGGAAATACCACAATCTGAAAAATGGCCTCCCCGGGAATTACTGCGCAGAGAATTTCTAAAAAATCCCTGTTATTTGCAGGAGGGAAGAGTGATAGCGATAACGATGTTCCGGTCGCTGAGCACGGATGCATTCCTCTCGGGAAGGGTCACGATGTCCCCTTTCGCAAGGGTGTAGATCCTCCCATCTACTCCCATAAACATATCCATATCCTCGAGCACCCGCACGAGCAGATATGGGGGGGTGAGGGTAGGTGCAGCTGACGATAGGTCGACGGATGGATCCACCGTTCTTTCCGCTAACTCAGGGATCTCTTCATCTTCCACATCCATTTCATCCTCCGCTGCCTCCATGCCGGCTGGCATCACTGCGGGAACCGGCATGAGCGGGTGTTTTGCGTTGTGGAGCAGGATACCCTGACATTCCTCAAGCCCGTCAGCAATCCGTTCAAACATCTCGTGCTCAGCAGGGAGCATCCTTCTGACCTCTTCCCGATCATAGTAATTGCCCTCAGCGTGCATGAGGGCAAGGGTGAGGATCTTGCGCGAACGGATTGAGAAGAGCTCATGCATAGTCTCCTTTATCGCAATCGTCTCTTCTATGAGCGCCCGCGCCTCATCGGAAAGCGGATCCTCAATCGCATAGACCTTCTTGAGAAGTGCTGCGATCTCCCCGTGGGTGCGATCGAAGATATCCGGGGATATCTGAACCAGTTTGCCGGTTTCGCGCTCGGAGAGCAGGATGCTGCGCAGATCATCAAATCCCATAGCAGGTACCCGAAAGGAGATTATTTTTCATGCAATTTCCGCGATGCCGCGGCAGCAGAGAAAGACCGCCACGGCCTCAGGTACTGTAGAGATCCCTTTTTGGATCTGATAAGTGCTTCCAAGCATCGGCATGGCAAGCGGAAACCGCGAGTCCACCCGTACCTCCCGGGTTGTAAAGACCACGGCATCAATGAGAGGATCAAATTCATGAAGGTCACGGACCTCAAGCGGTTGCACCCGCATACCGCTGCCGCCGTGAAGGGAGGTGGGCATCCGTATCAGGCGCTTGATGTCGGTTGTGACCGGCTCATCCGCAAGGGCAGCCCGGTCGTTCAGCCGCTTCCGGAATTCCCCATTGGTTTCGTGCACGACCGTTTTTATGACCCTGTCTTTGAGGATTGTTGGATCGACATGCCCTTGGAGTCCTGCGATCATCTCTTCGCGCTTTTTCAGGAACCCGGCTGCTGACTCCTTTCCCACACCTTCAAGTGCAGTAAGATGAGCCATCCCCTCTGCCTCACTCAGACTGCCAAGCCACGTGAGGTAATCGATAAGCGCGCCACGAAACCGGGCCGGCCACCCGGACGATGCAGGCGAGCCGGTGAGCAGAACCGCTGGATCAATCCCGATACCGCATATGTAATCGACCACTTCACGCCGCTCGGCGCTCCCCCACCCGCGAAAAGCAAGATCCCGCACATGCACATGATACCCCCGACCTCCCGAAAAGACCAGTTCAATCTGCTTTGGATCGATCCCCAGTTCTTCGGTGAGCATGACCAGCAGTTTTTCTGTCTCGGTCTTTACCCGGGCAAGCATCTGGTCATAGGGCCCTTTAACGATATGGTCTGCATCCAAATCGAAGATCAGATCGGCTCCGCACCAGCCTTTTTCCGCCATAGTGGGCGCATCCGGTTTCTCATAATAGGCACTCGAATAATAGATATGCAGGGGAACGAGATTTTTGATGTAATTGACGAGCTCCAAACGATCGGAAAATGCGATGTGCCGGCGCATCCGCATCTCGGCAGTACCGGGATTAAAAAGGACAAAACCCCATTCCCTCTGCGCAAGCGAGGGCGGGGCGACCAGCATCGCCTTCCGGTAATATTCAGTGAACCGCTGCCGCAGAAACTCCGTAGTCGCCGGGTTCATGACATCTCCTTTTCCATATAAGGCCCTCTACGCTCATATCCCTGCCTCCGGTAATAGGGCCTGACGCCGATTCCGCTCATGATCGCCACGCGTGCAAATCCTGCTGTTTTGGCGATCTCCTCTGCATGGGAGAGAAGCATCCTCCCGAAGCTCCTGTGCTGCCACTCCTCTGCCTCAGCTGCATCCAGGCCTACCGGGACAAGGCTGCCGTAGACATGGAGCTCGCGTACGATCGCGGCCCCATGGAGCTCGGGACGGAACACTGACGAGGGGAACCGGAGCCGGGCAAACCCGATCAGCGAGTCTCCCGAGACCGCGGAGATGAAATGTTCTGTGCCGCCACAGCACTCGTACCGGGTCACCCGTATTTCAGATTCCACGTCAGAGGGGAGTCTGCCGATCTCCCGGCACCGGATGCAGCGGCAGTGCCGGCCCTGCGCGGCAAGACGGTTCTGGGCCAGCTGCCGGAAATTGGAATGCCGGGACCCGGCTACGATCAGTTTTGCCGGGATGTCGCGCTGTACCCGCGAGAGCCGCGTGTACTCAGGGATGAGCGATTTTGCGTAGGCGATGAGGTCGATGAGCTGATCTTCGTCGTACGGGGCATACTCCTTTCGTTCCCATAGTTCTTCTATCTCGGAACCGGGGGTGACAAGCGTCGGGTATATCTTTAAGAAATCCGGCTTGAACCGGGGATCGGAGAAGATCGTCTCAAACATCATTCTGTCAGATGCAATCGTCGAATGTGGCAGGTTGGGCATCACATGGAACCCGACCTTGATCCCGGCGTCCCGCAGGAGCCGGTTTGCCTCGGCTGTATCGGCCACCGTGCAGCCTCGGCGGTTGAATGCAAGGATCGCATCATCAACGTG
Organism: Methanoregulaceae archaeon; assembly: GCA_019695435.1. Taxonomy (GTDB): domain Archaea; phylum Halobacteriota; class Methanomicrobia; order Methanomicrobiales; family Methanospirillaceae; genus Methanoregula. The sequence goes on from JACTVF010000057.1 coordinate 3,503, forward strand.
CTGGACACCCAATTCCACTTTCGTGACCCCGAGATCGAGCATCCGGTTGATATGCTCTTTTTTGCACCAGTCCGGTCGGGTCTCAAACGTAATCGCAACGCACCGGACATCGGCAGTCTCGTTTACCGCCTCAACATATGCAACGGAAGGCATCGCCGCTGCCGGTATGTACCCGGGGTACATATTCATCGCCTCGACGCACCGGGCGACAAACTCATTCTGATACTCCACGGGTCGGGCAGTCATCGTCCCGCCCATCACGATCAGTTCCACTTTCTCGACCCGGTGACCCAGCGTCTCGAACTGTCCGAGCCTGGCGTGGACCTGGGCAAACGGATCGTAGCCATGCTCCCGGGCCCGTTTTGCCGCCGGTTCCTCACCGGTATAGCTCTGTGGTGAACCAAACGGATGGGCCGGGCCGCCCGGGCAGGGCAGGCATTTGCCGTGCGGGCACGGGTACGGCGAGGTCATGACCGCGACTGGTGCGACGCCCGAAAGCGTACGGGTAGGCTTAACAAGCAGGACCCTGCGCAGGGTCTCCCGCTCCTCCGGAGTCGCAGCGGCAAGGATCGCAGAGTTCTTGGGAACTGCACGAAGCCGGTACTTCCGGCAGATGTCAATTTTTACGGCAACGATCCCGCTGTCACCGGGCGGCAGGGAGAGGATGCGGGAGATGATCTCCCGGAACGCCAGCGCCTCATCCATGACACTTAATGTTCGACAGCAACCTGTGGTGTCGATGCAGTTGCAGTCTCAGGAGAATAGTTCACCACATGCACATGGTGGTGTCCTTTTATATGGGTCACGACCTCTTCGCCCAGTGTGAGAAGAGCATCTTTATGGGCTTTTTTATCCTTATGGATGTGTACCGGCGATATTTCGAGAGCATCATAGCGTTCAGTTACTATTTCCTCATTGGTGGTGTTCTCGTAATACTTCCTGATGTGGACCATCAGCATATGCAGATGCAGTAACTCTTCCTTTTGCACACTATCGCCTTCTCTCTGAAAAGTTATTCTTTCTGTGCGGCAGATATACCTTATTGGTGAAATTTATAAGAGAATACATTCACCCAAGGGGATTGCTTGCGGGACTGGCAATTGGGGACGCGTTGGGTGCGCCCTTGGAAGGATCTCCCCAACCTGAAGCGTGGGTGACAAATATGCGGCCCGGAGGGCGCCATTTCCGGAAGGCCGGCCAGTTCACGGACGACACCCTGCAGGCACTTGCGGTCGCAGAATCACTTCTCGCGCGCAGGGGATTCGATCCATCTGATCTTGTACACCGATTGCTTGCCGGATACAGGAAGCGCCCGGAGTGGTACGGCCCTACTTCTTCTGCATTCTTTAACCTCGTGAGTTCCGGTGTCCCGCCGCAGCGGGCCGCATGGCTCGTGCACCGGCGCCATCATGGAAGCAGGAGTAACGGGAGCGTGATGCGGGGATTTCCCCTTGGGATCTTTTATGCTGATGATCGGGTGTATGAGGTAAGCATCACATGCTCCCGGCTCACCCACTATGATCCGGTCGCCGCCCACTGCTCTGCGTGGCTCAACATGATGGCAAGCGAGATGTGCCGGGGGGTTTCCCGGCACCGGGCATTTGTTCACGCCCGCTCGCGGTGCAGGAACGCGGAGGTCCTTGCCTTGCTCGGGAGTTACGAGCAGTACTGTCCCGATCCCTCGCTCGATGCAGTGCTCTGCTCACATGCGGCACTCTTCTGTTTTATGAAAGCCCATACGTTTGAGAACGCCGTACTCTCTGCCATAAATATGGGGGGAGATGCGGACACGATCGGGGCTTGTTGCGGTGCGCTCGCCGGAGCCTGTTGGGGGATCGATGCAGTGCCAAAACGGTGGAAAACCGTACTCGAGGGATTTAAGGATATTATACATGTCGCAGATGCACTCTGGCAGGTGCGAGAGGATGAAAGCACGAGATAGCTCATCTGACCAAAAGGGGATCTATAAGATCTTTTACACGGGTTTAATCTCGACGAGCTTGAGTGCCCGGCCTTTACCGCAGATATCGGAAGCATTGCCCAGCACATCGGCAATGACATATTTTTCGCCTTCCACTACCCCATCCGGCCGGCAGAGGGGGTAGCTCTTGCAATCCGCTTTGTTGCAGGAGAATTCTATCTTTATCTTGGAGTTAATTATCGCCATGTCAGCACTGATAAGTATGGTCACCGGGGCGTCCATTACTTCGACAGCCGTCGCTCCGTTGAAGTGGACGGCACACTCGTGATGGGTGCTCCTGACCGTGACGATCCGGTACCGGTGACCCTTGTTTAAGTTGTTGCACGCCTTTTTGACCTTGCAGGTCCCGCATTCAGGGGACTCCCCTTCGTAGATAAATTCAATGCCAGGTTTTGCCAGCACCGTTCCCACAAGTGTCACTTTGGTTTTTGTCTCTGCCATGGCAAAATTCCTGCACCTTTGATCGTTCCACCGGATTACTCTGAATAGAGCATCTGCACAAGTTTCTCCGCTGATTCTTTGGTGATGCCCATATCAAAGATTGTAAAGCGTTCCGGGCGGATAGTCTTTGCCATGAGGAGCGCCTTCACAGCGACCTCATCACTGATACCAAGATCTGCAGGTGTCACAGGGGCGCCAATCTTCTTAAGGGACTCCCGGATTCCCCGCCAGTCGCCGCCATGCAGGTACATCGAGATAATGGTACCGATACCACAGCTCTCCCCGTGCAGCGCCTTTCCCGGTGCGAGGCGGTCGAGAGCATGAGAGAACTTATGCTCCCCCCCGCTCGCAGGCCGGGACGACCCGGCAATGCTCATCGCAACCCCGCTCGACACAAGTGCTTTCGTGACAAACCACGCCGATTGTTCCTGGTGCGGTTTGATGAGATCGGCATTTTTGACAAGAATCTCCGCAGTCATCTTGGAGAGCGCGATCGCGTACTCGCTCATCGGCTCACCCTTGATCCGGTGGGCCAACTCCCAGTCGAGGATAGCTGTATAATTGGAGATCACATCGGCACAGCCGGCCGCTAGGAGACGGTGCGGGGCGGATGCAATGATACCGGTATCCGCGATGATTGCCAGAGGGGGATGCGCCTCAAGGGAGACATTGCCTTCTCCCGTGGGCACCGATGCCCGGGCTGATGCGATGCCGTCATGGGATGCCGCAGTCGGGACGGAGACAAACTGCCGGTCGATGTTGTACGACACGATCTTTGCCGTATCGATCACCCGGCCCCCGCCAACCCCAACCACAAAGTCCATGTCCTGCGCCGCGTGCTCCGCTTCATGAATAATCTTCGGGCTGATCTCTTCGGCAATGAAGACTTTTACCGTACCGGTACGGGAGAGCAGATCCTGTACGGTCCTTCCTGCCCGCTCCATGGTGTTCTTGCCGGAGATCAGGAGGGAAGACCTGCCCAGTTTGAGGTCTTCACAGACCGGGGTGATCTGGTTAAGGACATCGTGGCCGATCACGACATCCCGAGGAAACTGCATCCACTTGGTCTTGTCAAAGACCTTCTCTTTAAGTACTTTTATAGTATCCGGGCTCATCGGTATTATGAATGATTAGTGATTTCATATACAAATATTACATTGATCTTAATAGTTCCTTGACGATCTTATGGACAGCCGTATGTAATTTCATATCCAAATATTACATCGTTCCCGTCAGGGACGGCGAGCCCTATAATATTGTCGAGACGCTTACCTACGCGATTATCCTTATTATTGGCGTGTATTTGTTGTACCGCTGGTTCTCGAATTCGACATGGCTTTCAGAGCACGGCATAAAACTGGATTCCGCGTTCATCCTTGCAACGATCCCGTACGTGGTGCTCGGCGGCGTGCTCCGGGTGATCCAGGATGCCGGGATGGTCACGGGAGACTGGCAGTACCTGATCGTCACCCCCCCGATCTATTTTGTCCTCTTCTTTTTTGTCATCGGGATGATCTTTATCGGCGGCACGATCAGGAAAAACGACCTGATCAAAGATTTCCTGTCGTTCTACGCTCTCATCGGCTGCATGGCAGTTCTTGTCATCACGCTTATCCTTGCCGCATGGGGCATGACCCACACCCGTATCGATCTCTTCATCCTCGCTATTATCCCGCTCATGGCGATCACGGCATCTGTGCTTGTCTGGGCCTGCATGCGCTACGTCCTGAAGTGGGAGTACGTCAGCGATCCGCTCTACCTCGTCCTGATCTTCGGGCAGATGCTGGACGCAAGTGCCACCAGTTACGGCCTTACCTTTCACCCGGCAGTTCATTATATCGAGCAGCACGTGGTCGGGTCAAACCTCATCGATATGACCGGCACCGCATTCGTGATGTTTCCCCTGAAACTCGTGGTGCTCTTCCCCGCGATCTATATCATGCAGCTCTACCGGAAAGAGGCAAACCCCGCGTTCTGGCATCTCGTCCTGCTCGCGATGATTGTGGTCGGCCTTGCCCCGGGAGTCCGGGATATGATCCGGATGGTCCTTTATGTCTGATCCCGTTGCGTCACACATCCCGGATCATTCCTCCATAGGCAATAGCATCATTATCACGATGCTTCTTTTTATAGTCGCAATGCTCGTGGGATGGATCGGAACTGCACATAACCCAACGGTAGGAAATGAACTGCTCATGATGTTCCAGAAAGAGATCGCCGGCCAGATTACGATCGGCAATCCTGCCGATATGTGCGTCAAGCTTTTTGCGAACAATCTCGAAGCCTGTATCCTGCTCTTTCTGGGAGGGGCCTCCTTTGGCATTCTCACGATATTTATTTTGAGCCTGAACGGAATCGTGATCGGTGCGGTCACCGAGATCATCAGCCACGGTCACTCGGCAATCTTTATTGCCGCCGCCATCCTCCCCCATGGGATCTTCGAGATTCCCGCATTTATCATCGCCGCGGCGCTCGGATTTCTTATGGCGCAGTCGCTTATAATTGAATGGTATGGGGCTGCTGATACAGCTGCTGAAGCTGGGCATTTTGCCCGGCTCTTTCTCCTGTACGTGCTGCCACTTATCACCGTGGCGGCACTGGTCGAGGCTTTTATTACTCCGGCAGTCATACAATTGGTAGCTTAAGAGGTTTTTATGGACGAGGATGCGGGTGCCCTGCCAAAAAAACAGGATTTTGCCGAATGGTATAACGAACTTCTGTGGCGTGCGGAGATCATGGATGTCCGCTACCCGGTAAAAGGGCTCTATGTCTGGTTTCCCTACGGGTTTGCAATCCGCAAATATGTGTACCAGCACCTGCGCGAACTCCTAGACCGGGACCACAAGGAGACGCTTTTTCCCCTGCTTATCCCGGAGCAGGAATTCATGAAAGAGGCAGAGCACATCAAGGGCTTCGAGAACGAGGTCTACTGGGTGACTTATGGCGGCACGACACCCCTTGATGTAAAACTGGCACTCCGGCCCACGAGCGAGACGGCAATCTACCCGATGTTTGCTCTCTGGGTGCGTTCCCACGCGGATCTTCCTATAAAGATATACCAGATTGTTAATACATTCCGGTACGAGACCAAGCAGACCCGCCCGATGATCCGTGCCCGTGAGATCACCTCGTTCATGGAATCACATACCGTTCACGCGATGTGGGACGAGGCGGAGGCACAGGTTGAATCGGAGATCGCGCTCACCCGCGAGTTTTACCAGAGCCTCTGCATCCCGATCATTATCTCGAAACGCCCCGACTGGGACAAGTTCCCCGGCGCGGATTATACGATCGCGGTGGATACGATCATGCCGAACGGCAAAACCCTCCAGATTGGCACCGTCCATCATCTCGGCGACCATTTCTCCAGAACGTTCTCCATCCAGTACGAGGACAAGAACGGCGAGCAGAAGGTCGCGTTCCAGACCTGCTACGGGATCTCGGAGCGCTGCATCGCGGCGCTGATCTCCGTGCATGGCGATGACAAAGGTCTCATCCTCCCGCCGGCAGTCGCCTCGCACCAGACCGTGATCGTGCCGATCACGATCGGAAAACGTCACGATGATGTGATGGCCGCTGCGGAAAAACTCAAAATCGATCTCGAAGCGGCCGGTTTCCGGGTGAAACTGGATACCCGTGACATGCGGCCGGGAGCGAAATATTACTGGTGGGAACTCCGTGGCGTCCCGCTCAGGCTCGAACTGGGGCCAAGGGATCTCGATGCCGGTAAAGCGATGGCGGTAAAACGGGGTGGCAAAAAGACCACCATCTCCCTTGCAACAGCAGCTGATGATGTTACAAGGGTTCTTGATGAGATCACGGACGACATCCGGGCAAAAGCAGAGGAGCACACGAAAACACATCTCTGCACGGTTGATTCGATGGATGCCTTAAACTCCGCCCTCAATGAAGGGAAAGTTGCGGTCGTCCACTGGTGTCGGGAGCGGGGGTGTGGCGATGCCATTGAAGAGAGAGCAAATTCGAGCCTGCTCGGGACTGATGTCCGGTCGGACTACGTCGAGACCACGGACGGTCCCTGCATCATCTGCGGGAAGCCGGGCAAAGCAACACTGATCGGGCGGACATACTGAATTTTCCCGAAATTACAGTGTCTTTTTGCATTATTGAACACAGATTTGCTGGGCCACTGAGGTTCCGTACCAGCAGATGATATAATCTCTTGTCTAGGGGAACAACAGGGGACACTGGTTTTCCGGATCATTATTGTACCATAATGGAAATGATACCCCAGGGTACAGGGACAGAACGTCGATACAATTTATCCATTACATTAAAAGTTCCGGTAAGACAGAGTTGTATAATAGTACACATTCCTATGGCAAAGATCGGAAGGAAATGCCGTAGCACAACGACGCTGTGACGATAGTAGCAGGTTTATGCAAGAACTATTTACACCCCCCTCACATTCCGGTACCTGGCAGGAAGGAGAGCGATACAGGATCACAACATCTGCATTCCCAAAACCCGATGAACAGGAAATGTGCGTTAATGTTATGAGAGAATACCGCCCCCTATTTACATAAGCGATCGCGTGCACGTTGGCACACCTCAGGATATACGAGAGAGAGATGAAATCAAGAACCACGGCCATAACCCTGATTGCACTGCTGGTAGTGCTGATTCTGCCGGCATCTGCCGCGCTCACTGCAGTGACCAGCAGCCCCCAGACCATTGTAAAGGCAGATACAGTGACTCTCTCAGGTACCGGTGCACAGAATTGTTCTGTAATCCTCTGGATCCTCGGTAGGAATTACTTTGCGACCACCCCGGCAAAACCGGACAAAATA
>JACTVF010000058.1 GCA_019695435.1 Methanoregulaceae archaeon
GAAGACCGGCAGCGACACCATCCTGCTCGGCCCGGATCACAGCGCGGCAGGCGACCTCCGGAATGATCGCGTCCGAAGTGACATCACCGAGTGGTGCGTCCTCTTCTATAAATTTTAGCAGGTATCCCAGCGGTACCATGGCAGATTATCCCCCGGGGATTGTCACGTCCCGACCACGAGCGGACTGTCGAGATTTTTCAGCAGGGAGAGGATGGAGAGGGCAGCAAGGTAACTGGTCGCCGGGTTATCGGGACTGGGGACGTTGGTGACCTTAATGTAGGTCTCGCCGAAACTACCCTCGATAAAGAGCTCGTGGACGTTCCTGTCCGCTGCAGGGTCCACCCAGAGTTCCACATCCACATCCTGTCCTGCTGCAAGGCCCATGGCGACGGAGACGTTCACGTTCTTGGGATAGGACTTGATGCAGTCATGCGCTTTGCCGGAGAAGATCCGCTGCCGGGTGGTCACGTCTAGGCCCAGCGACTGCGGGCTTTTGGTGGTCTTCAGGAGCAGTTTTGTTATCGGTGAGATCTGCCCGATCTTCAGGTTGTCCAGCCCGAAGATTGCCCCGCTCGGGACATAGATCTTCGTAGACGTTTTTCGCGCGGTTGTTATCAGATCGTCCCTGAACTTCGGATCGGTAAGTGCTCCCACGCTCATGATCACGAGATTCTTTTTGTGCAGGAGGACGTCACTTGAATGTGTCCGCGCTGCGGCGATTGATGCAGCTTCGACAACGAGATCTATATCCGTGTCTAAAAACGCCGAAAAATCCCCATATGCCTTCCCGTGACAGACACCGGCGATCTCCGCTGTCCGTTCAGGGACTTTATCGTAGACTGCTGATATCACAAACCCCTCTGCGTGCTGCGCAATAATATGCCCGATATTGCCGCAGCCCAGCAGCCCGATCCGTAACATGGTAAACAGGTTACGGGTGTCATGGATTAATGGTTATCCTAAAAGGAAGCGCCGAAATGTAAAAACGAGGGAGACCCACGAAAAAATGACCTTTAACTGCTCTGGCTCCAAACGATGAGGATAGACATATGAAAGAGAGCCGATCAGGAGATCCTCCCCCGGATACGATGGATGTATTTGCTGCGCTTGCCCACAAACAGGTCTATATCGAGACGTACGGGTGCAGCTACAACTTCGGGGATACGGCAAACCTTGTGCAGGTGCTTAAACACTACGGGAGCACCCGTGTCCCGTCTCCCGATGGTGCTGACGCGGTCATCATCAATACGTGCACGGTGGTCGGCCCGACCGAACGCCGGATGCTCCGTCGTCTTGCCGCACTTCAGGAAAAGCCGCTCTTTGTCACCGGCTGCATGCCGCTTGTCCAGCGCGAGGCGATCCTCTCGGTCTGTTCGCCGGTGATTATCCCCCCGGATACGATACGCGAGGCGTACCTTCGCGTAAGAACGGTTGCCCCCGGAGGCGTCGGAATCGTCCCGATTGCGCAGGGCTGTCTCGGGCGATGCACATACTGCATCACGCGCAGGGCCCGGGGGCCACTTGCAAGTTTCCCCAAAGAAGAGATCCGGGAAAAAGTCCGGGCGTTCATCCACGCGGGCGCATATGAGATCCAACTGACTGCCCAGGATGTGAGCGCGTGGGGTCGGGATACGGGACGATCCCTTCCCGGACTTCTTGTGGATCTTTGTTCCATTAAGGGAAACTTCCGTATCCGTATTGGGATGATGAACCCGGCGACCGTGAGCGGCATCCTTGACGAGCTGCTGGATGTATTTGAGAGCGACCGGCTCTTCAGGTTCTTGCACCTGCCGGTGCAGTCGGGCTCCGACCGAATCCTGGAACAGATGGGGCGGGGATACACCGTGCAGGAGTTCGAGGAGATCGTTTCCGCGTTCCGCAAGCGGTATCCCGACATCAGCATCGCCACGGATTTTATCGTCGGGTTTCCCGGGGAGACAGAAGAGGACTTTTCCCGGTCCCTTGAACTTATCGGGAGGATAAAGCCTGCAAAGGTCAATGTCACGCGGTATTCAAAGCGCCCGTTCACCGGCCCGTTTGCGGAAGAAGACTTTCCTGATTCGGTAAAAAAAGACCGGTCCCGGCTCCTGAATACATACGCGGAAGAACAGTACTCCATCGTCAACCGCCCGCTCCTTGGAACCACTGTCTCCTGTGTTATAACAGAGAAACTCCGTCCGGGATCGGTCATGGCCCGGACTGCCACCTATCAGGGTGTTGTTATCGGACAGGACCTTCCGATCGGAACTGCCGCAGATGTCATCCTTAAAAAAGACCGGAAGTATTTTTTCATGGGCGATCTTGTTGTATAAGTCCCGCTCAGGAAATGGCAGATACAAAGACGAGTGATTTTATAGCCGGAACAGTAACTATTCTTGTTTTGCGCCGGAAGGCGGAGCATGGTGATACTAAAATGGATGAGATCGAGGCCGGTTTTAAAAAGATCATGCAGAAGATCGAGGAGATGAAAAAGACGGATGGCACGTTGTCCGAACAGATAAAGACCCATGACGGGGAACTGCTGGGGCGTATGGCCGCCATGGCAAAACCGGTGGTCAAATCAGTCGGCCTCAACCTGCTCAAGATCGGCAAGCAGGATACAAAAAATGAGATCTACGATGCCAATTATTATACAGAGAAGATGATCGTTCTCGGAAAGACCGATCCTGCCGCCTTCCGTCCCGACGATCCTTCAAAAACGATCATCGACCAGTTCTGTGTCCTGTCTGAAAAGGGAAAGTTCTACGAACTGATGTACAGCTCTGACGGCTTTATTACCGACTCATACCTTAATCCCATCGACCCGAAGTCCGCGATAGGAGGGTACGGGTATGACATCATGTTCATGCTGTACCAGGCAATGCATGACTACATGAAATCGGAAAAAGAACTTCTTTCTGCGCTTGAAAAAGTGATCGGGTATATCTTTGCCGCGCCCCGTAAGTCCTGACCGGCAGCCCCCTTTTACTTCCACTTGAACAGCGGGAACATCGGCCTGAGGAGATCGTCATCACTCTTTCCCAGTGCTGACAGGGAAAAAGTGCGGCTGGCGTGCCCTCCATTTGCATCGTCGAAAGTAACCTCGGCTTTTACTTCCCCTATCATATGGGTGAGGGGGTACTCATACCGGGTGTCAGCCGACAGTTCGGGGATATCGAATTCAATGTCGAGGGGGATGAGGGTGACATGGATCCGGTTCGCCAGCGCATTCCCCGTGTTCTCAACCACGATCTTTTTTGCATCGTCTCCAAGCCTGACGCTAATCTCGGGAAGAATTCGGGAATCCTCCATGATGAGGATTGATATGGCGAGAGCCACAAGGATGATCACCCCCATCGCGCCGAGATAGATATCGATCCAAAAAAGGAATAGGCAGATAAGAGCTCCTGCCGCAAGAAGAATCTTATAAAATTTCTCCATGCAATCCTGTAGGCTCAAAAACTATATCAAAATGCGGGGAATAATGGGCCCGATGCGATTCGAACGCATGACCTCCCGGTTATCAGCCGGGCGCACCACCGGGCTATGCTACGGGCCCAAAAGGATTGCCTGAATTTTACCTTATTAGTTATCCCACCAGAGTTTTTATAGGTTGTGAATATCCGGGGGGACAGGATAATGCTATAGGGCTCTGTGTCAAAAAACTACATATTCTTTTACGGATCTGGGATCATGGAACGACATTATCTCCTCGGAAATGAAGCCATCGCCCACGCATGTCTTGAATCGGGCATCGATTTTGCGAGCGGGTACCCCGGCACCCCTTCATCGGAAGTGGTCGATGTGCTCCGTGTGCAGAAAGATCCGACCTATCATGTGGAATGGTCGGTGAACGAGAAGGTTGCCCTTGAAAATGCCCTTGCTGCTGCATGGTGCGGGCTCCGGTCGATCTGCACCATGAAGCATGTCGGCCTCAACGTCGCTGCCGACCCGCTTATGACGAGCGCCTATACCGGGGTGACCGGTGGCCTTGTCATTATGAGCGCCGATGACCCGTTCGCGCACAGTTCCCAGAACGAACAGGACACCCGGTGCTATGCCCATTTCGCCCGGCTCCCCTGCCTCGACCCCTCCGGGGTGCAGGAAGCGCATGACATGATCCGCGCCGCGTTTGAAATCTCCGAGGAATTCAGGTTGCCGGTGCTGTTCCGTCCTACTACCCGGGTCTGCCACTCGAAGGGTGACGTGGAACTGGGCGCTATTGTGCCGGGCACACGCAAAGGGGAGTTCCACAAAGACCCCCGGCAGTATGTGGTGATCCCCGCCCATACCCGGCTCCTGCACAAAAAACTCAACGAGAAGCAGCCGATCCTTAAAAAAAGACTGGTGGAACGGGGGCTCAATCACTTTACGATCAAGGGTAAGACCGCAGTTATCGCAAGCGGGATCGGGGCCTCCTACGTTCAGGAACTCCTGCCCCCCGATGTCTCGTTCATGAAGATCGGTGCATACCCGGTTGACGAGGAATGGCTGGGGGTGTTCGCACAGAAGCACGAGAAGATTCTTGTGATCGAGGAACTCGCGCCTGTTGTGGAAGAGGCAGTCCGGCAGGTCGCCGGGTGCGTGCCGGTCTTTGGGAAGATCAACGGGTACGCCCCGTACGAAGGTGAACTCTCCCCGGCCGTTGTTGCTGCTATCATGGTAAAAGCCGGATTCCTCCCGGAAAACCCGCTTGTCTCCATGGAGCCCGTACAGAATCTTCCTCTCCGCCCGCCCATCCTCTGCGCCGGCTGCCACCACCGCGCTGCGTTCTACGCGATGAAGCGCGTGTTCAGGGAGTCCGCCATCTACCCGAGCGATATCGGTTGCTACACGCTGGGGCTCCAGCTTGGCGCTGTTGATACCACCATCTGCATGGGCGCCTCGATCACGGTCGGGAGCGGGATCGCCCATTCCGGCGATCCCCGGGATGTTGTCTGTACGATCGGCGACTCGACCTTCCTGCACACAGGGATCCAGGGACTCATGAATGCGGTCTACAACGGTGCGAACATGACCATTGTCATTCTTGACAACCGGATCACCGCGATGACCGGCCACCAGCCCAATCCGAATACCGGGGTAACGGCCACCGGCGCAGAGTCGCCCGCGATCTCACTTGATGCCATCTGCCGCTCCTGCGGGGTGACCTTTGTCGAAACGGTCGATCCCTATGACCTGACCGAGATGCTTCGTGTCCTTGAAGAGGCAAAGAAAAAGAAGGGTGTCAGGGTTATTATCGCAAAGCAGATGTGCGTGATCGCAGCGCGTCGTGCAGGAGTAAAGCGGGGCCGCTATGCGGTAAACCTGGAACTCTGTACCGGTTGCGGGACGTGTGTAAAATTCGGGTGTCCTGCGATCGAATTCGCAGATGAAAAGGCCCGGATCAACGAGTTGTGCAGCGGGTGTGCAGTCTGTGCCCGGCTCTGTCCTGTCGGGGCTATCTCGCGGGAGGCAAAGAAATGACCAAGAGTTTTGATATCCTGATCGTCGGGATTGGCGGGCAGGGAACGATTCTCGCGTCCAACATAATCGGCGAGGCTTGTCTTCTTGAGGGCCGGCACGTGAAAGGCGCCGAGACCCATGGCATGGCGCAGCGCGGGGGGTCGGTCGAGACCCATATCAGGATCGACGGCCAGTACGGCCCGCTGATCGTGCCCGGCACGGCTGATCTCCTGATCTCCTTTGATCTGCTCGAAGCGCTCAGGTACTCCCACTACCTCAAAACCGGCGGGACGATGGTGGTCAACCGGCACATGGTCCTTCCCACTTCGGTCTTTACGCAAAAAAGTCCGGTGCCGACCGAAGACGTGATAGTCGCGCAGCTCAACCGGTTCGCACCCTGCCTGATCGATGCCGATAAGATTGCCGCAGAAGCGGGCAACAGTCTTTCCCAGAATGTCGTGATCCTTGGTGCGGCCTCGTGGTCGATCCCCTTGAAAACAGAATCCCTGCTTGCTGAGGTCAAGAAACTCGTCCCGCCAAAGACCGTTGAGGTCAACGTAAAAGCCTTCGAGATGGGCCGGGCGTTCAGCAGGACGGGCTGATGGGATCACTGGGCGCATTTGAACCGGATACCCTGTACGAGGGGGATGCTCTTCTTCTCATGGAGCAGATCCCGGACGGTGCAGTCGATCTAATCGTGACCGACCCGCCGTTTGCCATCGATTTTACGGCCCAGCGGCTCAACTACAACAGGACCGGCAGCAACGTGATCGAGGGCTATAAGGAGATCCCGGCGGAGAAATATGGGGAGTTTACGCGCCGGTGGATTGCACAGGCCGCCAGGGCGCTTTCGCCCACGGGAAGCATGTACATTTTTTCGGGCTGGAACCGGCTCCGCGATATCCTTGAAGGGATTGATGCCGCCGGGCTTACGACCATCAACCACCTGATCTGGAAGTACCAGTTCGGGGTGTTTACGAAAAACAAATACGTCACCAGCCATTACCACATCCTCTTCGTGGTGAAAAACCCGAAAAAATACACCTTCAACAAGCTCGATCACTATCCCGAGGATGTCTGGGTGATCAACCGCGAGTACTGGAAAGGAAAGAAAAAGACCCCGACGAAGCTCCCGCAGGAACTGGTACAGAAGATTATCTGGTATTCGAGCAACCCCGGTGACTTGGTCGTTGATCCGTTCCTTGGTTCGGGCACAGTTGCGGTTGTCGCACAGCAGGAAGGCCGGCATTTCCTCGGTTTCGAGGTCGTCCCGGAGTACGTTGCCTTTGCACGTGAAGGTCTGCGTGCCGCCCGGACCTGATAGTCCGGCATGGTTCTCCAAAAAACCCCGATACGGACATAAACCTATCAGAAAACAGCAATACGCTGAGGGGGGGAATTGAACCCCCGAGGCACTTTCGCACCACAGGCTTTCCAGGCCTGCGCCCTACCGCTAGACTACCTCAGCAAAAAGTGTATCCCATGTATTTGCCGGGTATTTTTTTAATGCTATCCCTTCATGGTATCGGCTTTTTCGGTTTTTCCGGTGCGCAGGCCTTCTTCCAGCCTCTCGGATACGTGCCAGGGGCAAGGAAGACTGTAGTCATGGCGATAAAGAGGCCGGTCTTCCCGGGTTTCAAAGTCGCGGATCCAGCAAGCGCTTTTCCAAGGCCAACGAACTCCCGTTTCTGCGAGAGGACAGCGACGATCTGATCTTTTTTGAATTCGTCGCAGCTGAGCACCCCCACGCCCGCCAGTACCGCACCGTGGCAGAGCGCGTCGACAGCGGTATCGCGCACGACAACGGTGGGGAGATCGGGAACTGCTGCATCGACCGAGACTACCATGGCATTCAGCGCTGCCCGGTTCCCGGCCGCCGCAGCGCAGCAGGCGTCCTGAATCTCGTGGAGCGTGTGCATGGTGTGTTCGTCAAAGACGCCTGACCGGGTCCGGCGCAGCTCCTGCATGTGCGCCCCGACGCCGAGCGCGAGGCCCATGTGGTGGCAGAGCGAGCGGATGTAGGTACCCGCATCGCACTGCACCTTAAAGAGCACCAGTCTTCCCGCCACATCCAGGATCTCCAGTTTCTGGATGGCACGGATGCGCAGCAGGCGTTTGACCGCGCTCCTCCGGGGCGGGCGCTGGTAGATACGGCCGGTAAATTCTGCTGCGACCTCATCGATACGCTGCCGGTCCACATCCTTGTGCAGCCGCATCAGGCAGATATACTCCTTCTCGTGTTTCAGGAGCAGCGGCGCGAGGCGCACCGCGTTCCCGAGCATCACGAGAAGTATCCCCGACACCTGCGGGTCAAGCGTGCCCGCGTGGCCGACCTGGCAGCCGAGCATCTTTCCCACCCATGCGGCTACCTGGTGGCTCGAAGGCCCCCGGGGCTTGTCGATCACGATAATGCCCGCGCCATGCCAGCGCGGTGGAGTGCCCGTTTGTCCCTCTATCGGGGTTTCCTGTGGTGTCGTCATCGTATTATCCGTATCTTTCCCCGGTATTCGTTTAAGGCACCAAGTGTCCCCTCAAGCGATCCGTCCCCGGTAATTGCGGGCAGCGTTCCCCCGCACATCATCGCTTCGGCCGTGATATCCCCGATGGCCATCACCAGCAGGTCGGTGCGGGGTGTCCAGATCGCTTTCTTATACGACATCGCGCTTGTAAAAAGGATGGCCTCGGCCTTGTCGAGGTCAAGTGGCTCGTTCGTGGGCACGAGCCGGTAGCAGCGGAACTCCCGTGCGATCCCTCCCTCCTGTGCAATCGAATCGATAAGGGGGGCGTTCGGGACATTTGCACGGGGAAGGCCGATTGATTTCCCTTTGATCCAGTCCCCGAGGTACGGGACGAAGTCGCGCGAGTAGAACCCGGGCAGGGTTTCGCAGGTGATCCCGCACCGCGCGAGTTCCCGTGCCGTTTCGGGGCCGATCGCGATGACCCGGGGGGTCTTTTTGAGGTGGGGGGCAAGGATTTTTGCCGGAAGTGCGCTCGTGAAAAAGATGCAATCGAACTCCCCGCGTTCCACGGCCCCGGCAAACGCGGAGACGACCTCCTCCTGGATCTCCGACCGGAGCGGGTGGACGCTGTAGCACGCGTGCCCGAACGCTGCGCACCGGGCTGCGTCCCGCGCCTCCTTTCCCGCAAGACGGGTGACTGCGATCTTCATTACGGATTCATCATCCCTGTATGATAAGATGGTATGCATTTCGGTTGATTTATGTTCATTCTCCTGTACCTTCTGCTATGATCGAGATCGTGATCGGGACGCTGCTCGGAGTCCTCCTCGGCACCATCAGCGGCCTTGTCCCCGGTGTGCACGCGAACACGCTCGCGGGAATCCTGCTGGGTGCACAGGCAATCCTCCTCGCCATGCTCGGGCCGCTTGCCCTTGCAGGTGCGATGTTTGCCGCCCTGATCACACACACGTTTGTCGAGTCGGTCCCGTCCACATTTCTCGGGGTTCCCGATGCGGATACTTCGCTTTCCGTCC
Source organism: Methanoregulaceae archaeon (assembly GCA_019695435.1). Lineage (GTDB taxonomy): Archaea > Halobacteriota > Methanomicrobia > Methanomicrobiales > Methanospirillaceae > Methanoregula. Next base: position 8,918 of record JACTVF010000058.1, read on the forward strand.
TCCCGGCGCACGCCCTCTGCCTTGAAGGGAATGGCGAGGAAGCGGTCAGAATCGCAGCGCTCGGGAGCGCCTGCGCAATCATCATCGCCGTCCCGCTTTCGGTACTATGTTACCTGTTCCTCCCCGCCCTCCAGCCGTTTTTTGACTGGGGCATCGGGATCCTGATCGTCGCGGTCATCGGGTACATGATCGTCATGAGCGAATCGCCCTGCTGGGCGCTCTCGATCTTTACCGTCTCCGGCCTTCTCGGGGTGTTTGCCATGCGGTACGAATTTTTAAGCTGGCACCTTCTCGGGGGAACAAATGCGATTCTTATGCCCCTTCTCACGGGTCTCTTTGGGATATCCGTCCTGCTGGTCGCATCGCAGGGGGCGCTGCCGGTGCAGCAATTCCGGGGCCTGCGGGTGGAGAACGGGACCGTGGTAAAGTGTTCCCTTCTTGGCACCCTTGCCGGGATTGCAGTCGGCTGGCTGCCCGGGCTCTCGACAGCGACAGCGAATGGTGCACTGGCATCGGTGATCGGGTACGAGAAGGACCGCAGGGCCTATATCCTTGCCACGAGTGCGGCAAATACGGCCAATGCGTTCATCGGGCTTGCCGCGCTCTTTGCTCTCTCCCGAATGCGTAACGGCGTGATGGTCGCGCTTGCGGAACTGCCGCTCCCGTCAATGAGTGAACTGATGATCATCGGCGTCCTTGCGGCCTGCCTCGCGTATGTTATCACCGTGTGGCTTTCGCGTTCGGCAGGATGGCTCAACGGGATCAACGGACGGATGCTCAACCGGGCGGTGATCTTTTTTGTGGTGGGCCTCTGCATTGTCCTCACCGGGCCGTTTGGGATCTTCATCCTTGTCCTTGCCACGGTCCTCGGGCTCGTGCCGCATATTGTGAATGTATCCCGGGTCTACTGCATGGGCACGATCATGATCCCGGTGATCCTGTACTCGTTTGGCATCGCGTGGGTCTGACACCCGTCGGCATCTGGTTCCGGTGATCCATGGATTTTTTACCCGTGCGCCGCTTAGTTCCTATCATGCAGTCCTGCTGGTTCGGGGATATTTCAGATGGAACCTGCAAGCCGTTTACTGGTGATGCCGCCGCATGTGCCCGCCGTGTCCGGGAGATCCGTACCAGCATGGACGCCTTTGTGCCCCCTGACTGGCAGCAGGCCGTCTCCTGCGGGGTCTGCCGCGACCGTGCGGAATACCTCGCGCTGCTCCAGAAGGTCTGTATTGCAGGATCGGAACAGGCCGTCCGGGAGCAGTACGCGGCAAAAGATGTGGAACTGCTCCAGATGGTCAGGACGCTCGATGAGATGGATACGGTTACAAACGTCCTCTCCGAGAGGGTTGCGGACTGGTACCAGATCCGCCACCCCTCGTTCTCCCGCAAATACCGCAGAACTCCGGCGCACGTGCTGGTCAAATCCATCAGCGAGCGGAACCGGGATCGCGGCGGAGGCGGGGGAGCGCTCGGGAAGGTCGCCGCAGAGATCATGAGCCTTGCCGATGCCCGGACAGCTCTCGCAAAAGAGGTGTCGGCACGGGCCTGCGAGGTGATGCCCAACACGAGCGCGCTTATCGGCGGGCTCGTTGCCGCCCGTCTCCTCTCCCACGCGGGGGGCTTGAAGGAACTCTCCCGGCTTCCTGCAAGCGGGATTCAGGTGCTCGGCGCCCGGACCGCGCTCTTTGCGCACATCCGCACCCATGCTCCTGCCCCCAAGCACGGGATCATCTTCCAGCACCGGAGGGTGCACAACGCTCCCCGCGAAGTGAGAGGGAAAGTCGCCCGTGTGCTTGCCGGGAAACTGGC
>JACTVF010000505.1 GCA_019695435.1 Methanoregulaceae archaeon
CGGCATATTATAATCTTCATATTCGTTATTACAATCCAGATGCTGCCTATGCATTATATGCATATCGAGTAATTCATTTCAGAGAATTGGCAACATTTAATTCATTTAGAATGGAGTTGACAAGGATTGAATACAATGATATGAACGATGAGGATGATTATCCTGAACACGAACTGGAAGATAAAGTGATTGACACCGCTGGTTTTGTTATTAAATTGTTCTCAGTTAGAAATCGAGTTGCTAGAGATAATCGTCATCACAAATATATGTTATACAAAACAGATGTTAATCCATTGAAATATTCTTGTGTTTATGGTTCATTGAAGAATTGTGGTTATGATGTGCAAATTTTGAAGCGAAATTATAATATGGAAGTTTTATTGGAGTATATTAAGAACAACAAATTACCGATATCAATCATTTACAATATACCAAATTTTAATGAAGAAGATATGATTGGTGAAGTTGAAGAAGGTATAAAACTGAGAGTTGATTCTCGTAATTATCCGAAGGTTTATTGGAGTTGGAATGGTGAAGGCACAGAGTTGAATTATTTTTATAACTATGAAGAGTATGCAATGAAAAATAATTTTGATATTGGCAAGCCGCAACATTTTATTTGTTATGATTTCAAACACAAGCATGTTGAAAGAGTATCAACTACAATACCAGAGTTTGTTGATGACATTTTTGTTGGAGATTATGAGATTGTGAAATTACATAGTGAGGGTAGAGCATTTTTGGTTCGAGAATATAAGGATGATGGTATTAAGGAATTACAACCGTTTAATGAAGATGAAACAGTATTTGTTATATTTGATTTTGAATGTGTTCCAGAGATGAAATCAGAGTATTTTTCAAATTTTAATCAAACAGAAGCTGATGATTTAGAGAATCGATTATGTGTTTTTCAAGATTCATTTCATTGTGTAGAAACAATGTTAGATGAAATTCAATTTCGTATCAGAAGTGACACTAGTAGAATAAGATATGTGCTAGTTGGTTTTAATAATTCTTCTTATGATAATTTCATGTTACTTGATTCTTTGCAATTTAGAGAAGCAGCTTGGGAAGGTATGGAAGCAGTATCACATATCGAATATCATGGAGTTAATAGAATTAGTAATATTCATTTCTTTGGTGGACTTTGCACTGTTTTTGATATGAAAAGACATTTAACTGTTGGTTCTCTTTCTGCACATTGCAAGAATTTTGATATAAAACATTTTGCGAAGAAGCAAGATTTATTATCTCATTTAGATGTTATGCTAATATACAATGAGCTAGAAATGGAGCAAGAAGAACCTGAAGAGTTAGAGATTTTTTATGAGAAGATTTATGGTAAAATTGGTGGTAGAAATGTTTTGAAAACTTATAATAATTATGATGTTTTATCACTAGGGTTATTATTCTATCGATATGTTAAATTTATGAATGGTTTTCCGAGTTTGAAACATGCTATTGAAGTTGGATCATTGAAGCCTATATATGATTTCGGGTCATTACCATCATATTTATATAAGATTTCAGAGACTTATGCAATTGAAAAAGGGTTAGTATTACCAAGTTTGACATATGATCAATATAAAGTTATTCAAGATAGTAGTAGAGCTGGAAGAATAGATGTTTTTGGAAAGAAGCAAGTTTGTTATCGCGAGACTTTATTAGCATTAGATGTTTCTTCAATGTATCCATATATAATGATGTGTGCAGATTTACAATTTCCTGGTGGTGAGATAGTTGATCGAATATTATCATTACACGACATTCACAGAATTGAGAAATATTTAGAAGATAATGGCACAATGGAGTATATGGGTTATTATAAAGTTGCAATAGATCAAACAAAGCTAATTGAACAGAATTTACCAATGATTATTTGTCGCAAAACGGAGACTGGAAATAATTGGGAGCCTGATGCAGAAGTAGTCAAGCAAGAATTAGTAATAGCTTCTATTGAAATTGAACAATTGAAAAAGTATAATGCTGAAGTTGAATTTATATCAAATGAACGTTGTTTAGAATTTACTGAAAGAGTTGAGAATTATGATATATTTGGATGGATGATGGATTTAATGGCAGAGAAGAATATTCAAAGTGTTTATGAAATGAGTAATGATCCTTTATTTAGCAGTAGTAAGTTAACATTAGCAAAAACTTCAATGAATTCAATGTCGGGAAAATATAAACAACATTGTTATGAGAATGTTATTTCACAGATCAAGAAAGATGAATTTCATTCGAATCTTAGTAGGACAAGAGATATGGTACCAGATAGTGAGATTCCGATTGGTGTTGTTAATAGAAATAATTATGTTATTAGATATAAAAAACAATTGGATAAGATAAAAGGCATCAAACCGATATATGTGGGAGATTGGATATATAGAAAATCGCGAAGTTATATTTATGATAATATTGTGTCAAAGCTTGGAATGGATAAATGTTTATATCATGATACTGATTCAGTTAAATTCAAAAAAAGTGATTATGGAATTATAAAGCAACATTTAGAGACAACTTTAATACCTCATAATCAATTAGCTCTGCAATGTGATTTAAGATATTTTGATCATCCGATGTATAGAGAAGGAAGTAAAATATTTGGAGGATTTGCAAACGAATTGAAAGGGAATAACAATTGTAATTTTGTTAATGATAAGAAGGAGTGGGCTAGTTTTGTTTTAGATAATAATAAGGTTATTGATTGTAAATTTTCATTGAAAGGGGTGCCAAAGTTAGCTATCGTATTAGATATCAATGATAAAGAAGTTAAAAGGTTTATATCTACTAAGAAATCTGGTTATATGGTTACAAATCAGATGTTGGCTCTCAAGTATGATATTGAAAATAGAGAGTTAATGCGATTGAATAAGCCGATTAATACATATAACGCATTCAATAATCTGATTAATGATAAAACTTTAGTGATAATGAACTCTCAATTTGTGCGAAATATTCCAGCAACTTCAGTTAAAGTTATTTATATTGTAAAATGTATTCAACCAGGACATAGAAAAAATAGTAATTCAAGAAATTAAAAA
>JACTVF010000059.1 GCA_019695435.1 Methanoregulaceae archaeon
AAAATGGTCAGAATAAGCAATTATGTCCCGGAAGCCTGGCACGGGCGGGGGTTCGCGTATCTCTCGGGGGCGGCAGTACTGGGTGTCGTCCTGGGGCCGACGCTCGGTGTGGCAATTGCCGGTACGCTTTCCTGGCGCTGGATTTTTTTTGCCCTGGTACCGGTCGGGATAGCGATCATTGCAACCGGCTCTTTCACCCTCCCGGCAGGCGAAGGGACGTCGAAGGGAAGGAAGTTCGATCTTTTCGGGGCATGCCTCTTTTCCTGCGCTACCCTCGCGCTCGTCCTTGCCATCAGTTCGGTGAACGTCTTTGGGATCACCAGTCTCATCACGGCAGGCCTTGCCATTTTCACGTTCGCTTTCTGGACGCTCGCGATCGTGTACGAGAGTGCGACCGAGGACCCTGCCTTTGAGATCTCCCTGTTCCGGGACCGGCACTTCACCCATGCGAATATCTCGTTTTTCCTCATGAAGCTGGTCATTAACGGCCCGGTCTTCCTCTTCCCGTTCTACCTGAACCTTGTCTTGGGCTATTCCTATGCACTGTCAAGCATTATCGTCATCGTGCCCGCGGCAGTGATGCTCCTTGCCACCCCGGCGGTGGGCCTCCTGACCGACCGGTTCAGTGCGAGAACGCTCTGCATCATCGGTTCATCGGGATCAACCGCGGTGTACCTGTTCTTCGCCGGGTTTACGCTAAGTATCACGCTCATCCCCGCCATCCTCGCACTCATCCTCCTTGGCCTTGCCCGCGGGGTGTTCCTCGTTCCTAATACAAAACTGGTCATGGACCACAGCCCCGCAGATATGAAAGGTGCTGCATCCGGCGTCATGAAGGCGCTGGGCAATACCGGCATTATCCTTGGGATCGGGATCTTCCAGATCGCATTCTCCGAGACCCTGATTGCCGCGGAAGCCGTGAGGCAGTTACACGATCCGTTCTCGGTCCCGATGCCTGCGCTCGCGGGCGGTTTCCAGGCGGCGTTTTTCCTTGCCGCAGGTCTCAGCCTTGTCGCGGTGTTCTTTGCATGGCATGCACGGTATGCACCCGAAAATACCGCTCGGGAAGAATCCTGAACGGTGCACGGCCGGGGCACGGGTTAGAAGAGCGAAACCCCCTCAGTACCCCGCCTCTTCCGTTGCACAACCCCCCTGGATCCCGCCCCGGGCATCCGGCACATCCCCGGCATACCGGGGGATCACGTGGCAGTATATCACGGTCTGGCCGGCCGCTTCTCCTGGATCATTTTGAAATTTGAAAGATCAAACGATGCCATAAGAGACAACTATCAGTCAAGGGTCATCGTCTTTTCGATATACTACCCCCCGGGCCCCAAGCCCACGCTGGCTGTGGGGCGGTAAGCCCCGGGGAAGCGTCCCTCTCCGGGCGGTGGCCGTACCTGATCATTCCTGGTTCTGGTACGGTGCTCCGGCATGGAATTTACTGTTAACCAGCGTGGGATACCTCAAAGGTAAAGAGCCATGGAAAGCATCTATACTTTAAAAATAAGAGAATCCAAGTTGGTGATTGTAGTGACAGAAACCGATTTACAGCGTAAGCACACGAAGATCAGCGAGATCAGGGAAATTGTCGGGATTTTTGAAATTGACATAGAGGATATGAAATACAGCCCCTTGAAAATCAAGGTACAACAGATCCTGAATGCAGGCGGGGAGAGGTATATCGGCATTGCAAACCTGATGGTGAAAGGCAAAGGCTGTGCTGATTATTACCGGAGCATGCATCCGCGAAAAACAAAAGAAGAAGCGCTGGAAGATGCCGCAGACGGGTTTTTTGCATTTCTTTCCGACGAGTCTGAAATCAAAGAAGTAAAAAACTGGTAATTTTTTTTTGGTTCCGGTTATTGACGATCTCTTGGATCTATAATCCGGAACTTATAAAACGCTGGCTCGATAACAACGATCTGAAGATCCGATGAGAGCCGCCGTTTTATTGCCGGCTTCTTTTTTACTGTTTTAAAATCCGCTGGATCTCCTGCCCGAGCCGCGGGAGATCATGTTTTGCCGTGTTCCAGACTTCATCGATATCGATACCGAAATACTGGTGCACCAGAAGATGCCGCATGGAAATAATATCCTTCCATGGAATAACCGGATGGGTTTCCTGATAATCCGGGGAGATACCGTTTGCTGCCTCTCCTATGATCTGGATATGGTACAGCGTCCATACGACGACCATTTCAGACCGGGCAAAATCATCGCGTGAATCCGGAAGTTTTTCTCCGATCTTATTGACTGCTTCAAGGATATCGCGGAGACGATCACGGTCGGATCTCATAAGGGCACGGCTTCCTGCATCACAGTCCGGCGGAAATTTTCATGGATCCCGTTCACCGATGCGACATCGACACTCCGCCCGAGAAGTTCTGAGAGTTCCCGCTGGAATGCAGCATGGGTGAGAAGTGACGTGCCCTTGGGGAATTCCACCAGGAAATCAATGTCGCTTCTACCGGTTGCTTCCCGGCGTGCAACCGAGCCGAATATCCGGATATTTTTTACGGCAAACCGATCTGCGAGTGCAAGGATGTCCGGTCTTTTTGCAGCGATAAGCTCGTAGATGTCCATTCCGGTCGCCTCTTGTTCTCCAAGAATAGATAGGTAAAAGAGGATATTAATGCATTGACCTGTAGTAACCTGGCCCGGGGTTTTCCTCATAAAATACGTGTTTTTTGGTTCCTTTGGTTCCTCCCCCTATCCCGGGAACCTGTCAATCCCCTCCATCACCTTCCCCACGACCTCCTCGAAGTCCTCATCTTCACAATCGATCGTGATATCGGCATACCTCTCGTACAACGGTACCCTCTCCCGATACATATCGAGAAGACTCTCGCCCTTAAACAAGACAATCCCCCGAGTCGTGATGTTTTTGAGCCTGCGGACCATCTCATCGCAGGAGATCTTCAGGTACACGACCACACCCTCTTTTTTCAGCTTGTCCATCGCTTTTTGTGAAAAAACCACGCTGCCCCCGGTGGCGATGACGCAATTACGGCAGGAAAGAGATATGATGGTCTCTTCCTCGGCTAAAAGAAACGCATCCGGCCCCTCCGTGTCGATAATCTCCTGCAGGAGCCTGCCGGCATGTTCCTGTATCGCGATATCGGTGTCGACAAAGGTCATCCCCAGCGTCTTTGCAAGGATGACGCCCACAGTGCTCTTCCCTGCGCCCGGCATCCCGATAAGAATAATGTTCTTCATGGAGTTGTGCTGTCCCCGGAATTCATGGTAATCTGTGATCGATAAACCTGCATACTCACACTATAGTTTCACTGTTTGTGTTGAACGTTTTTAGTACGAGATGAAAAGAATGACTGTCCGGGGAAAGTTAAAGCCATAAGAAAGCATCTTATGGTTTACCAGCCCCCCATTTATCATACCTGTATGCACAATCCAGACAATGCCACTCCTCATAACTCCGACACGTACGATCGCCAGATCAGGTTGACCATCCCGCATTATGAGGATATTCACGCGGAAATCCTTAATTTTGTAAAGGTTCAGTGTCCTTGTCCCGGAACCTGGCTGGATACCGGATGCGGGACGGGTTCTTTTATTAAAAAAGCGCAGGTGCTTTTTCCGGATACAGAGTTCTTCATTGCAGATCCTTCTGAGGGGATGCTCCTTGAAGCTTCACACAACCTGACAGGCTGCCCGTATCACCTTATCGGCAGGTGCGGGACCGCAGATCTCCCGGGATTCACAAAACGCAGGTTTGACGTGATCACCGCGATCCAGTGCCACCATTACCTTGCAGAAGAAGAGCGAAACGAGGCAGTCCGTGCATGTTTTTCCCTCCTGAACGACCGCGGTTTTTTTGTCACTTCAGAGAATATCCGCCCGTTTTCTGATGAAGGAATCGCACGATCCTTATCGTACTGGGGCGAGTTCCAGCGTCAGGCCGGGAGAACTAAGGCTGAAATAAGGGATCACCTGGACAGGTTTGATCATGAGTATTTCCCGATAACGATCACCGGACACCTGCAGTGCTACCACGAAGCCGGTTTCTCCGTTGCCGAGATCCTATGGCTTTCCTGTCTCCAGGGTGTATTCTGGTGCAGGAAGTAAGGTCGTTTGTTGCATCTGAAGTTTTTACGTAGAGTCACAATCAGTTGTGTATTATTGTTGATACGGCACGACCCCCCGGATCCCGCCTCTGGGGTCCCGGACATCCCCGGCGTACCGGGGGATCAGGTGGCAGTGGCAGTGCATCACAGTCTGCCCGGCTGCTTTACCCGCGTTGATCCCGATGTTGTAGCCGGCCGGGTGGAATTGTTCTTCGATGACTTCTTTGCATACATCAACTAGGGCGAGCAATGCCTGTTTCTCCAGGGTGGTCAGCGAGAAGAAATCCGGCTCATGCCGGAACGGGATCACGAGCAGGTGCCCCCTGCTGACCGGGGAGATGTCCCACCGGGCATAGCAGAGCTCATTCAGTGCGACAATATCTTCAGCCACCGGATTGCAGAACGGACAGTTCACAGGCGCCATGCACCGGACCTCGGGCACACCAGTATGATCGTGGCATTTCACTTTAAGGTTCCTGATGACCGTCTCCTGCCGCGCCCGTACGGCACCGTCACCGCGGGAAACTGGGGCCGTGACTCTGCCCGGAAATCGTGGTAACCCGCCGCAAACGAAAAAGCAGGATCTGAAAATACTATATATATAATAAAAATTGAATAATCCCTGAAAGAAGCAGACCGGGTGCGGTACCCGCCGGGCCCGTTCACTACGAAGAAAGGCGATACCCGTGGAGGTCGGACCCGCGACAACAGTAGGTACTGAGGTGTATGTCGATCCTGACCAGTGCAAACGATCGCGTCATTGCCGGACCACCCACCGGTGCGTTAACTTATGCTCGATGGGTGTTTTTATCAACGTAAAAGGAGACGGGGTTTACCCTGAAAAAAGCGAGCTCTGCTGTATGTGTTTTTTGTGCAACGATTTCTGCCCCTCCCACGCGATCACCGTCCGGTGGACACTCCGGGCCTGATCCCGGGTGTATCACCCGGGGAAAACGGTAGCGGAAGCGAATGCAAAGAAAGCAATCGAAGCGTACTTTGAGCGGGCAACCACGAAGGGAATTTTCGGGCTGCTTCCGGACTAAAAAGATCGGCACGCAGGAATTCAGAGACGAACTGCGCGATTGACAATTGCCTTTTTTTTGCGGACTCGTACGCCCTCACCGGGATCCTGAAAGGAAATAACAATCAGCGAAATCTATCCCGTCGGGGAGCAGGTCTGGTATCCTCCGTCGCGATCAGGGTCTTAATATGCCAAAAGGTACAAAAGTACATTTTGTCCCAAAAAGGTGAACAGCGTGAAGCAGAATGGAGTAGAGAAACGCCGGGAACTGACCGAAAAGGTCATGGTATCTGCTGATATCAAGCAGGTACTCTATTCAAACAAATTGCCCGGGGAAAGGCTCGGAGATGTAGTTTCCCGCCTTATCAGGGATCGTAAGCGGGATGAATTTATCGAGCACCTTGACCGCATCGCCCGGCAGGGGGATTTCGTACCTCTTGACAGTGACCCTGAGTTTGCAAAGATCAAAAAAGAGGTAACCCGTGAAGGTCAACATCGACCGAAACGCGCTCCTGTACATTAACAACCTGCCGGACAAGGACCGCAGGATTGTTAAGGAGCATCTCCTCAGACTCGAGGACCCGCGGACAGCTCCCGATGTAGAGTTAATCGAGAACGGGCACTGCCGGATGCACATCGCGCATTCCTATACGGCATTCTTCGACATCCTGCCCGGGGATGTCGTAAACATCCTGGATGTCATGACCATTGAGGAAGCGCACAAGCGGTACAAGCGCTTTGGGAAATAGCCTTTTCAGGAGAAAATAGCCAGTTTCCCTCCAGGACAATATATTGGAATTTTCCGTCCATCAGTCCGCATTTCTCACGGGGGGAATCCGGTACCTCCCGCTCGGCACCTTCATCCCGAACCGTGCCCCTTTGCCCGGCTCACCGGTCTCGCTGATGGTGATCCCGGTGATGGAGAGAATTTCCCGGGCCAAAAAGAGGCCAAGGCCGGTATTTTTCCCGTAGCCCTGCTGAAAAATCTTCTCCTTTTCCTGTACCGGGATCCCGATGCCGTTATCCTCCCAGAAGATGTCCAGCCCGCCCGGGCATTCGCGGGTATACACCCGGATCATCGTAGCATGGCTGCCATGGCGCAGGGTATTGTCGAGAAGATTGGAAAAGATTTTTTCAAGGATCGGGTCCGCGTACACCTCAACCCCGTCGACATCGGACTGCAGGGTAATCCCTCCCGGGACAAGGGAGCGGGGTGGGAGTACCCGTGCAAGGTCCTGCCACCGCGGTTCCGTAGAGCCGAGGTCCTGGTAAATCCGGGTAGCCTCAATGTGCTCGCTGATCGACCGGGTCGTGGACTCCAGGAGTCCCACCAGGTCCTGTATCTTCGGATCGAGCGGCTCCTGTTTTACGAGCTCCAGGTACCCGGAGATAACCATCACCTTGTTGCGGATATCGTGGCGCGTGATGCTGGTGAGGAGATTGAGCTGCCGGTTTGCGGCCCGCAGCGCCTCCTCGGCCCGCTTGCGCCCGGAAATATCGCGGGCTACGACCTGGACCGCCGGCTTTCCCTGGTACACTGCAGCAGTTGCGATCACTTCCACGTCAACGGTTGTCCCGTCACAACAGTGGAACCGCTCCTCGATCAGGGGGACCACCGCTCCCGGGGTCTCCATCATGGTCCTGATCCGCTCGCCCACAATACCGGAGAATGCCGGATCAACGAAATTGAGGGTTGCCCGCCCGACCATCTCCGCAGGACTCTTTGCTTTTACCAGCCGTGCCGCGACCTCGTTGGCAAAAACGACCGATCCGTCCTGGTGGATGACCACCGCATCAAAGGACTGCGCGATGAGCCGCCGGTACCGCTCCTCGCTCTCCCGCAGCGCATCTTCAGCCCGTTTCCTGTCGGTGATATCGCGCATCTGGACGATCGTCTGGGGTTTTCCCTGCCACACGATGGGGGCGCATGATGTCTCCCCGGAGAACAGTGTCCCGTCCTTTCTGGTGCCGGTAATATCGATCGTACCTCCGGCGCCCTGCTGTTTCCATGCGGAGATCCGGGCGACGGATTCTGCAGTCATCATGAATTCATACCCGTTCCGGCCGATGATCTCTTCGGGCCGGTACCCGAACAATTCGGCAAACCGCTGGTTGCAGTCCCTGATGACACCATCGTCGTGGATCATGATCCCTTCCAGGGCGCCATCGGAGAGGGTCCGAAACCTCAGTTCACTCTCCCGGAGCCGCTCCTCCATCTCATGCCGTGCTGTGACATCCCGGATGGAGAGGATATTGGCCGGCGCTCCCTTGTACGTGATCCTGTTCCCGAGGACCTCGACAAACAGTTTTCTTCCCCGTGCCGTGATCGCGGAGTAGGTCCGTGTGATGCCGTTTTTGTCAGGGCTCATGGCAAAAAAATCGCACCTGGCAGCGTCCACTGAATCCGGTGTAAGATGTTCAAACACGTACGACGGGTGGTGATCAGACAGACCGCCGAGTTCGAACATGGCGAGGCACGCGTGATTTGCGGTGATGACCCGGCCTTCGAGATCGGTGACGAGAATACCGTCCAGTGATGATTCTGCAAGAACCTGGAACCTCTCTTCGCTCTCCCGCAACGCATCCTCGGCCTGTTTTCGCCGGGTAATGTCCCGGGAGAATGCGAAATAGTAATCCCTCCCGTCCCTTAAAACATAATTGGACATTACCTCGACATCGACCAGCGTCCCGTCCTTATGCCGGTGCCGTGTCGTGAAAACGTTCGTTTTTCTCTCTTTGAGGATCATCCCGGACCTCGCCAGTTTTTCCGGGGTATAATCAGGATCCAGGTCAAAAAGCGTCATCTTTAGAAATTCTTCCCGCGAGTACCCGGTGTTCCGGCAGGCCGAATCGTTCACGTACAGGAATGTTCCTTCAGAATCCAGCCAGTACACTTCATCGGATGCCCGGTCTACCGAGACCTGGAGGAGCTTGAACCTGGATTCGTTCTTCCTCAGATCTTCTATCGCCTTCCTGCGCTCGACTGCCTTTCGGATCTTATGCGCCAGTTCGGCAAACTGCGAGCGGGCATCCCCGCCTTTCTGGAGATAGAAATCGGCCCCGTTGTTGATCGCTTCTATAACGATCTCTTCCCGTCCTTTTCCCGTGAAAAGAATGAAGGGGATCTCCCCGAATCGGGACCGGACCTCTTTTAAAAATGTGATCCCGTCCATCTCCGGCATCTGGTAATCGGACACGATGGCATCGTAGGACGTGGTCTGTATTTTTTCAATTGCATACGGGGCCGACCCGGTCGTTTCAATCCTGAAATTCCCGTTTTTCTCAAGGTAGGTTCTGCACACATCGAGAAGCAGTTGCTCGTCATCGACATACAGGACTGAATAACTCGGATACACCGGACATGTAACCATCTGTGAAAACGTGGTGATTTATAGCAGAATAAGGATTCGAAAAGAATCTGGTGGTACATGGCCATTATGTGCGAAAAGTCTCTTACCACAAACCGTGCTTTCCCACATTCTCTGCAGCCTTCAACCGTAATTTCAGCCATTTCCAGCGCGTCCCCCGCACACATCCCTGCATCGCACGACATAACAGGGGATATGCTTTTATCCAGAACCGGCTTTACTCTCCCTCTGAGCACAGCTCATCCCGAGGACTTCGTATGGCAGGAAAATGTGCATGGGCAGGATTGATCCTCCTGGTCGTCCTTCTCCTCCCTGTTTTCACGCCGCTCGCCGGTGCCCAGAGCGAAAGCACCGTTACCCGGAGCCAGACATTCACGGTCACGATCGCAGGAACACCGAACACACCCTATTATGTCTGGCTGAAAGGGACATTTTCTCTGAGTGGGGAACCGGGAGACCAGCCGCCGATCATCGAATCCTATCAGGGAAATGTCGTGCAGGACCCTCCTGACGGCCCCTATGCTATTGGATCCTACCACTATTACGGTGGTGGCGGCCGCACGATCCTTGACGATGTCGCCCCATCCTCATCAACGGTCTCAAAGACCAGTTACTATGCCCAGGTAACCACGGATGCGAACGGTATTGGCATCGTCGCATTCCAGACATCGCACGCCACGGCAGCACAGTCATTCTCTGTTGTGGCCCAGAACCCGGCAGCGTCTGGCCAGGAAGTCAGTGTTGCGCTGGGCGTACCGACCCAGGTCCCAACACCGGTGGCGACACTGCCCACACCCGGTGTCATCCCGGCGACTTTGCCAACGACACCAGTGACGGCCACACCGGTACCGGCAGTTAATTCAACACCGATGGCGACACCGGTGAAAACACCGCCTACGGAGACCCCGCTTTCTTCTGTCATTGTCATCGCAGCAGCAGGGACCGTGGTTCTCGTATTGGGCAGAAACAGGGGATAGCAGCGGCCGGTCCCGCTTATTTTGTCATGGGCTCTGGCACCCGGATCCTCCCGGCATCCCCGGAGAGCTAACCAGAACCATCCGCCCAATTTAAATACAAACCGGTCCCTGACTGAGAGCAGAGGAAGCATGTTCCACAACGACTGCACGCGGGTGGCACGAAAACTCTGAAGGCCCGGGATCGCGAAAAAAGCGGCGGCCTGGTTCTCCCGGATTTTTATGTTCTCATGCTCGTTCCATGCGGACGCAGGGGACTGTTTTTTAGCATTCCTCGCGGAATATACAAACCGATCACCGGCGCCGGGATACTGTTGAGAGGGCTCCCGGCCCGATTCTCTTCTGACCGCTCAAACCCGCCGTGCATCATTCCCCGCCGATCCGGGCGCATTGTCATCGGCATTGGGGTGCTTGCGGAGCCGTGAAAGGGACACTTCCGGTGGTGCAGGATGCAGCGGCGCCGTACCTTTTCACGGGTTCACCGACAGGCCCACAATGCTGCCCGGGCCCTCAAGGGCCGGTACATTATCCGGGAATACGACCGGCATTTCTTCCGTGCCAAAAACCGGTCGTCTCTGTGCCACAAGCGATAACTGCGAATATTTTCGTAATCAAGGCAATAATTATAGCCTTTTCATGCTATCTCAGGATAATGTCGATGAACCGGAAAACAATCCCCCTATCACTGCTGTTCGCCGCCCTGGTCGTGGTCGCCCTGTTTGCCAGCGCCTGCATGAGCGCTCCCGCGACAAAGGAGATATCACAACCAGTGACTCCCCCTGTAAGCCCCACGGAGACCCCGGCTGCCGGCAATGACAGCACGGTTCACGCGACTATCCCGCCAGCGATCATCTGCAACTGCCCCATGGAGCCCGTGGTGCCGGTGACGGTCACGCCGGTGGCATACCCGGATGATAGCCGCTGCCACTGCCCGTGACGTGACGACGGCCGGTGTATCTCACGGTGGTTTTTAAAAAGAAAGGGAATCCCGCCCGTCAGACCGAAACGGTAAACACTCCCCCGCCTCTATCGTACAGCAATGGCAGAAGAAAAGTACAAGATTGTCGTTTTTGGTGCGTTCGGCGCGGGGAAGTCCACGCTGATCCAGACGCTCGACCCGCAGGCAAAGCACATCGAGGCCGGGTGCACCGGGGGCACGACGACCATTGCGCTCGACTAC
>JACTVF010000060.1 GCA_019695435.1 Methanoregulaceae archaeon
CAGCGAATTCCCGGTGGTGTTATCACTTGCTACGGTAAGCCAGACCCTCTTTGTCCAGGATACCGACCAGAAGAACATCGCCGGTGCCACCGTTCTTCTTAACGGGGCTGTGGCGGGAACCACTGACGCGCATGGTCAGCTGGATACGCAGCTCACCTATAATATGCCCTACAATATCACCGTCACCCAAAACGGATACCTCCCCCAGTCAGTCCAGCAGAAGATTCCTCTTGGGAATACCACGACCCCCCTTACCATTACGCTTGAAAAGAATATGGACTGGGGATTTGTAACCATTGTCGGGATCGGTATCCTTGTGTTGTTGTTCCTGTGGGTAGTCATCCGGCTGGTCGGGCGCAGGGACCGTCACCATGCAACAAAGCGAAACGAAATTTAATCTGTCATACTTTTTTGATGTTTGCTGCATTGTAGAATCTGGCGTGAACCGATAGAGATCATTCCGGAACTATAAAAACCGGTAAAAATGTGCGAGGTCTTACCGCATCAGGGCACAGCGGGACAGGGAGTTTTTGTGTGATGATTTTTCACATTAATTCTGGTTTCTGATTTGCCGCGGGAATGTCCTGACGGGCGGCGACGCTCATCGTAGATGAAAAGGGAGACGTAACACACTCCTCAACATGTCTGAACGCTTTTCATAGGGAACACACTATAAGTCCCGATTTCGGTAAACAAATAAAAAAAGTGAGTTTTTCATGGCAAATCCTGTCGTTGGGAAAATAGTGGTTTGATCGAAACAAAGATCGAATACGACAGATTCAGGAAATTTCCCCGGCCCCGCAACATCGGGATTTCCTGTCACCATCAAGCGGACCCAGCGGGAATCGAACCCGCGTCCTTGGGTTCGAAGCCCAAGAGGATGTCCTCTACCCCATGGATCCTTCCCAACGTATCTCTATCAAAAGATATTAAGTATTCTCTACCGATAAACTAATGAATGATACTGTCTGCGCAGGAGATTACCCGCCGGCTTTGCAGTGAACATCCACAGGAAAAACTGGGAATCACTCCGTATGCCGCGGAATGCCAGCAGCCAGCCTCCTATGATCTTCGTGCGGCAGATGATATCCACCTGGCCCGGGGTACATGTACCCTCATACCGAGCATGGAATGGGTTGAGCTGCCGCCGGACGTTGCAGGGACACTCCGCTGCCGGTCATCGTTTGGCCGGCGGGGGGTACTTATGGGGGCAGGTTTTGTTGACCCGGGATTCCGTGGCCAGCTGACCCTCTGCCTGACAAATATGGGACCTGATGATATCGAGCTCCACCGGTCTGAACGTATTGTCCAGATGATCCTGCACGAGGTAAAGAACGGGAACGAGCGGTACAACGGGCGGTACCAGGACAGCACCGGGGCAGTGGAGGCAAAAAAGGCATGATACGAACCGAACGCAAGTATATCGAGATCCTGCGCATCCTCAAGGAGCACCGTGATCCGGTCGGGGCAAAGCGGCTCTCGGAACTGATGGCAGAACGGGGTTTTGTCCTGAGCGACCGGGCCGTGCAGTATTACCTCAGCTACCTTGATTCGATGGGATTTACCGAGAAGATCGGGAACCAGGGCCGGATCCTGACACCAGCCGGTTTTCTTGAGACGGATCATGCCCTCGTCGATGACCGGATCGGGTTCATTATCTCCAAACTCGAACGGCTCGCGTACCGGAGTACGTTCGACCCGATAACGGGGACGGGGGATGTAGCGTACAATCTCTCCATCATCCCCACGGAAACCCTGGACCGGGCTCTCGGGGCATTCGACGAAGTAATACAAGCCGGATGCGGGTTCTTTAACTCATACCGGGTTCTCGATAACGATCCCCGGGTGCCTCAGGATTGTACCGGGGTGATTACCCTGTGCAGTATCACCATGGACGGTGTTTTCCAGAGAAACGGTATCCCGGTGAAGATGGCATACGGGGGAAGACTTGAGATCGAGGAGAACACACCCCGGCGATTCCGCGACCTGATTGGGTACCGGGGAACCACCATCGATCCGCTCGAACTTTTTATCTCATCGGGCCTGACCTCTATCAATGCATTTGCCCGTACAAAGACCGGCATCGCTCTGGCAAACGTCCGCGAAGTTCCCAGCTCTGCCAGAAGTGAGGTCGAGGAAACAATCCGGAGGATGAACGATTGTGGTTTCATCTATCCGGTGACCATGGGCAATCAGGTATTCAACCTGCCGGCTAATCCCTACCGGCTCTCGATTGTCGCTTACAGCGGCCTCAACTATATTGGTAACTGTGTTGAACAGGGTATCGTGATCCGTACGGAAATCGGTGCCGGGAACATACCCTTCTCAAAAGTGGCGGATATCAGTCGCTGACCCAGGAAATCTCATCGTCCTGTGCTGACGATTTACCGGTCCTCTTCTTTGCCGGTGAGGAACTGGTTCCGGGCCCTGCGGCAGTTGCATCATCCTCACTCCGGGGCCTGCTGCCTTTTTTTGTTTTAATATCCGTATGGAGAAGTGCATCATCTTTTACCCGTAATGGCTCTTTTTGGGAAACGGATCTCCCCAGAAAAATATCGTCCCGTGCCGGCTGGGAACGATCCTTGATACCAACTTTGGTCTCTTCAGGAAGAGTTGCCACAGAGAAGTCATCCATGTCTGCGGCGAGCTCGAGTTCCTCCTGGTGATCAGGACCTGACTGATCGCCGGTTTCCTGGTGAGTCCATCCCCCCTCTTTTCCCGTCTCCTTTTTCCGTATCCTGATGATCGTTCTCTCACCCTGCACAGGTGCCACCTGCACCGCAGGAGATACCGGTCCGCGAACCGGTACCTTTGCTGTGACTCTCCGGATGATGTTTTTTGTCTCCGGTTGTGGGGGGATATGAGTCCGCCCCGGGGTTGCTTGAATCTCCCGGTCACCCCGGCTCTCGGATTTTATCACCCCCTGCTTTCTCTGCAGCTCCCGCTCAATCCCCTGATAATCCAGATCCCTGTTCTTTGCCGGGGAACGTTTTACCGGGAGACTTCCTTCGTATCCTGATTCGAGTGATCTCCTGACAGGTGGGTGTAACTCTTGTTTTTGAGGTGATACTGCGGGGGTCTCTTTCAGCGGGGGCCGCCGTACCGGGGTCTCTGTAAGCGCCGGACCTACGAGTTTTGCCGGAGGTGCTCTCTGTGTTTCGACAGGCTCAGGGGATAGTCCCTGTCGATCTGGAGGAGGGGTTCCCTGCATCCCCCTTATAGTCTCCCTGTTTTCAGGAACGCGTGGTTGTACTGCCCGCTGTCGTGAACCCGAGGGAACAACTGATGGCTGCCCCTGAACACGTTTTAACGCTGCATCAGGATGCTGAACGGCTTTCTCTGCAGCGTACCCATCGAGGGCCCTTTTTTTTGTTCTCTCCCCCGGGAGACTGATCATATCATCTCTGAGTTCTGTACCACTCCACGCTGCCGCGATCTCCGACACCGCACCGGGTTTTCGCGGGCCTGCACCCGGCGGGAGGTTAAGGGATGCCGTTACGCCCCGGGAGACACCGGATCGATACTGTTCCCTGATCTCCCTGATCTCGGTCAAACGGGGGATATTTTCAAGACCACTGAGCAGGACGATGATTGCCACGTATTCCGAGTTGGTGACCGGGTAATCTCCGGATCTCATCTCCATGCCCGCGATGCTGCGGTCAATCCATTTCCGGACGGTCATGATACCTTTCATTGAGATTTCATGGGAAGGGCCGGCAACGAGGATCAACGCCTTCGCGGCACTGGTCATGTCGCAGGGGATGGATACCTCCTGGTAAATAGCCTGCTTGGCAAGCTCAATGATACGCTCTGTGCTCTTTCTCTGTTCCATTGTGGCATCGGCCGGGCGCAGCCGTGAGAGAAAAGCCAGCGGCTTCTGGTGCAGGTGCTCCACGGCATATCCGATGGTGATGAATCCCCCCCCCATTATGGTATTGAGCACTTCGCTTGAGTCCATCACGACCTCAGCGAGATCGATCCCCCCGTCAGCCCGGAACTCCCCGGCCCGGAGGATGAGGCTGATCCTCCGGATGATGCTCTGGTTCAGGAGTTTATACGTGATGTCCTGTGCGGACAGTTTTGGCTTGTTCCTGCCAAATCCATAGGGGCCGAACCACCCTGATTCCTCTGCTAACAGGGAGTCGCGTCGGGCAGCAATCTTTTTTGACCAGGTTTCGTTGTCAAACAGGATGGTCCCGTCGAGCAGCGGGGCGATATTTTCGATATCGTCTGCCGCTTTTGCTGACCGTTTTCCCCCTTCGGACAGGATGGGCAATGTGACCAGTCCGAAGATCGGTTCGACCACCGATGCCCGCAGAGCTGCGACCAGGTGCGGCACCACTTCAGTCATACTGCCACCAAGGCCGCAGCAGATCAGGATTGCATCGGTCTCACCCTCATCTCTGTTCTGGAAACGGGTCATAATTTCACCGATATCAACCTTTGTGGGCTGCGTTTCGGTTTCACCCGGGGACCGGCCGGGTTCGATATCCATAAAACAGATCTTCGCACGCTCGGGAAGCGCCTGCATCTGCGCTATGGTATCGCTGTCAATATCGACAGCAAGTGCCTGAACGCATGCCACTTTACTGCTTTTCCGGTCATTGGCATAGAGGGCATTGGCAATCCGGCAGCCGGCGCCTCCCACGCCAATCGCAAATATCCGCATGGAGTTCTCCCATCAGGGAACCCGGCCGGGTACCCTGTATATTTCAGAGTATATGTTCTCCTCTGAAGTTCAATATCTTATAGGATATACTCCTCTAAAAAAGGTGTACTGAACGCTTCCGCTGGTATCCCCGATCAAATGATCGCGGTCTATCTACCGAAATGTTTGTAAACCCGAGATTGTGGTTTGAATGACGATTTCATCCTGCGTTTTTCCCGGATTGGCATCTTATTTCCGGATTTCGATTCTCAAATACCGAATATCGGGCGCGAATCCATGTCACTTATCCACCGGGCCCAGCGTTAAATGATAATTTATTTAAATGCGCAGACGGCAATACTCCATGAGGTGAACAAGCCTTGACATATGGAATTGAATTTGTACCAGGAAATGTCAATGTAAAGCAGGTTGTCAACTTCTGTAAACTTGCTGAAAACAAAGATATAGACTTTGCATGGATCACTAACCACTACAACAACCGACACTGTTATGCAGTCCTTGCCGCTGTAGCACAGGCAACCACCACCATTAAAATGGGTCCGGGTATTATGAACTCGTTTACCGATACACCGGCCGCCATGGCATCGTTCTTCTGCACATTGAACGAGATCTCTGACGGGCGTGCAACGCTCGGTATCGGACCCGGTGACCTCTCGACGCTCCCGAAGATCGCTATTCAGGGTGAGAAGCCGGTCGCCCGTCTCGAAGAGGCAGTCGTGCAGATCCGGAAGCTCTGTGCCGGTGAACAGGTTAACAAGTCCGGCATGAAGTTCTTTGATTACGATGGTGCGAAGCTGACTGGTGTTACCCTTCCCGACAAGAAGAAGGGTGTTCCAATCTACATCGGTGCACAGGGACCCAAGGTTCTTGAACTCGCCGGAAAGGTTGGAGACGGTGCATTGATCAATGCATCCAACCCGAAGGACTTCCACATCGCTATCCCGATCATCAAGAAGGCCAGCGATGCAGTTGGCAAGAAGAACTTCGATGTCGGTGCGTACACCGCAATGTCGATTGACCGCAGCGAGAAGAAGGCACGCAATGCAGCAAAGATCGTTGCAGCATTCATTGCAGCCGGCTCTCCGGAAGCACTGCTCACCCGCCACGGTCTTGACCTCAACAATGTCGCCAAGATCAAGGCAGCACTCGGCAAGTTTGACTTCAAGTCAGTCGGAGAACTCGTTGGAGACAAAGAGATCGATGCATTCACCATCGCAGGTACCCCTGAAATGGTCAAGGCAAAGTGCGAAGACCTTACAAAGGCCGGCGTTACCCAGATCATCTTTGGTTCACCACTCGGTCCCGACATGACCACCTCTATCCGCCTCCTCGGCAAGTATGTCATATAAGCAGATCTAAACCATCTGCTTTTAAATACCGCCGAAAAAGTCCCCTTTGGGGACTGTGGCAGATAGTAAAAAATCCTTTTTTTTTGACGTTGACATCCCGTGTGGGGGAACCGGTGTATGCAGAAATGTCATATCCGCTTTAAGGGAAAATTGCAAATGACTATCTGGTCCCGAAGAGTACTCCCTTTAGGATAAGGACATGTTTACCGTCTCTGATGTTGCAACCGGGAGAGGAATCCTCCAGTACCGGGAGGAATTCCTGACCGGCCTGCGGTGCCGGATCAGTCCGGAGCGGCTTAAAAGACACATTGATCAGACCATCTCCCTTCCCGAGAACTCGGCAGATTGTCCCTTCTGCCGGGAGAATATTTTTTCAATCACGCCAACGTTTGCTGACGGGAATCGTATCCTTAAGGGTGAGAGCGTCACGTTTCCCAACATGTTCCCGTTCTCCGCTTGGCATACGGTAACCGTGATCACACGGGATCATATGGTGCCTGTCTTTTCCCGGCAGCAGATCGCGGATGCACTCATGGCTCAGATCGAATCGCTTCTCAGGTTCGACGGATATCCCAGCATCAACTGGAATTTCCTTCCTTCTGCCGGGGCAAGTATCGTTCATCCACATCTTCAGGGAATCGCCGATCGGCGTCCCTCATGGATGGCAGAGCGGTATTTGACTGCCTGTAAAGAATATCACGCACGGACCGGGAACCGGTACTGGGACGACGTACGGGAGCAGGATCGGTCTTCCGACCGGTACCTCTTTGGCGACGAAATCCTCTGGTCTGCCCACGCGGTACCGGTGGGAGAGCGCGAGGTACGGGGCCTCTTACCGGTCGCCCGGCTGGATGAACTGGAGAGCTACATCGATTCTCTTGCCGGAGGGATCGTCGAAGTGCTTTCACTCTACCGGAAACTGGGCACACACGCGTTTAACATGGCCATCTTTTTTGGCAGGGAAAAAACAGAGGAGTTCTCTGCCTTCTGCTCGCTCATCTCCCGGATCAACCCGAATCCCTTATCGACGAGCGACTCAGCATTCATGGAGCGTCTCCACAACGAACCCATCATCCTTACACTGCCCGAGGATCTCGGCCGGTACTACCGGAACGAGGGCCGGTGAGCACAGTCAAGGATTACGAAGTGTAGTAAAAAAGAAGAAAAAAATGAATAAATTTACTCGAATTTTGCAACGAGTTTGGTCTTACGGACGAGCGTGCCATCCTTCTTGTGGGGCTGGCGCAGGATGCAGTCGCCTGCTTTCTCGAGCTCGCGGGCCTGGTCACAGAGAGCTGCTGCGGTCCTCATCATTTCGTGAGCGCTTGCAACGATCGGGATGTATTTCTCCCATTCCTTGGTCATGAAGCAGCCTTTGACGTTCTGGCCTGCAACAGCCATGGCGATCTCATGGGCGGCGCGTGCCTTTGCAAGTGCGAAGGGGTTGGCGAACTCGCCGTCGACCGCCTTATCGGTGGTCATGATGATCTTGGGGAGCTCGATTTCTGTGCCCTTCTTTCCTGCCTTGACCTGGTCGATGACCTTGTCGAGAGCGAGCTGGAGTTTGCGGAACGCACCGGTCAGTGCGAGTACCTTGATGAGGTTGCTGTTGTAGTCTGCCATCTCGATGGGGTCGAGGAACTCGCGGCGTGCACCGATCATGGAGTCTGCCTTCATGATGATATAGCCGAACTTGGTGTCAGCCTTGACACCTTCCCACTCCTTCTTCGTGGTTACATCATCAGTGATGATGATAGTCGGGATACCTGCTGCAGCGAGCTGTTCGCGGGCTCCGGTCGGGCCGGGAAGGACCCCGTTGGGGGAGACTACAATACAGAAGTCCGGTTTATATGCCTTCAGGTTGGAAACTACACGGTCGACGTCTGCCGGCTCGAGTTTTGTACCGCTGGTCGCCATGAATGTCTGCATATCTTCACGGTCTGCTCGCTCATCGAGAAGCAGTTCTGCCATTACACCACTTGCAATATTGCCTAACTTGGCAACTCCTACTTTAACAACCATTAAAATTTCACCTCTATTTTGTTTTATAGAACGTTATTATGACCCGGTATTCTTATAAAGATTTTGAAATCATTTTTTACGCCGGATATGCATTTCTTTGTTTTTGGGTTGCAGCATTTGTATTATATCGGATATGCGGTGCGCGCCGGAAAATTGGATGAGAAAAGGGAACATATTTGTCTCAAGACAGTTATTCCTCACCCAACAATGACGTCTTGTTCTTTACTTGACAAAAGTGGCTCTTCTATGGGTGCAATTTTTTCGATGGGTACATATCAAAACCGTACATGGATTTTTGTATATACCACAATGTTAACGAAAAGTGTTTAAGTTGCCATGATGGAATGGATAGTATGAAAGATGGTCTTCTCACCGACAGGCAGAGGGAAGTGCTCCGGTACCGGAAACAGGGAATGACCCAGCAGCAGATCGCCGACATCATCAACACTTCAAAAGCAAATGTCTGTACGATTGAAAAATCTGCAATGGAAAATATACGGCGCGCAAAAGAAACACTCGAATTTTTGTATACTCTCGACGCCACGCATCTCTGCACCATTCCTTCAGGGACAGACCTGTTCGAAGTCCCGAGCATGATATTTGCCGAAGCTGAAAAAGTCAAGATCAAGGTGAAGTACGATACGATCTCCCTCATCAACCGGCTCCGGGAAGCCCGTCCGCAGTCATACAAGGCCCGGTGTATCTGTGAGGATGTGCAGATCTATATCACCGATGAAGGAGAGATCTATTTCGGATAACTGGTACAGCGCCGATTTACCTCTGGTCATTTGGGATTGCAGGTTAATGCGGGATCGATGTGTCGTTCCCGGGACGCTGGCATAAATATATATGCCGTTTTAATCAATATTTAAGGAAGCCGATATGGGGGTATCCCTGCTGTACACACGTATGGTGTGTGCGCAGCAACGGCGGTATCAGGCCCGAATTGACACAGGGCATGATGCTGCCGTGGGTATTTCCCCGATTGGTGACCTCCGCATTGATGTGGAGGATCCCGAGAAGGAGTTGTGATTCGTCACAACGGGCTGACAGAGTTGGATCTGACCGTGACGTACAGGTGGACGTTTTCTGAAACGAGCCTGTTCTCCTGAAAAATGCAGGGGATGCGTCAATGTCAGGGTCTTCTTTCGCGAGAAAAAGAAACGCCTGGAATTCACCGGGTGGCGGGATGTCTTCATCCACGCTGCCCGGTTTCCGGGGCAACCGGTACATGGTCAGGATCAGATAGTATCCTCGAAATGCGGGTAGTATTTACGTCCTTTCCGATGATGCCGGATCGCGTGTTGGCTTACCAGACAGGCAAGTGATATCACTTCAGTCTCGGATTCATCTCAAGAGTTCGTGTCCAGTATAAACAAAAAACACGAATGAAAAGGATTGATTGACACATGCCAAAGATAAACAGACCACGCCGAGGCTCACTGGCATTCAGCCCACGAAAACGTGCACAGAGCCCCATACCAAAATACAAGTCCTGGCCACAGCACACCGGCGCACCCGCGTTGCTTGGCTTTGCCGGTTACAAAGTGGGGATGACGCATGTTCTCATGGTGGATGACCACAAAGACAGCCCGACCGAAGGCAAGGAGATTATGGTCCCGGTAACGATCATAGAGATCCCGACCATGAAAGTTGCCGCCATCCGGGCATACTCGCAGGATACCTACGGCAAACATGCGTTCACGGAGATATGGGCAGAGCCGCTGGACAGCCAGCTCTCCCGCAGGGTGACCGTACCCAAGAACTACGACAGCGCGGCAGCGAAAAAGAAATTTGCTGACGCCCTTGCCGCAAACCTGGTGGCAGAGATCTACGCGGTTGCGTACACGCAGCCGGCAACCATAACAGGTGTGCCAAAGAAGGTACCCGATATCATGGAGATCAAGATCGCCGGTGGGGACTGCGCGAAACAGTACGAGTTTGCTCTTGGGGTGCTCGGAAAGGAAATCCGGCTCAGCAATGTGATTGAGTCCGGTGCGTATGCCGACATCACGGCAATCACGATCGGTAAAGGCACGCAGGGACCGGCCAAGCGCTGGGGTGTTTCTCTCCGAAAGAGAAAACATTCTGTCGGCGGCAAAGAGCGTCACGTTGGTACGCTCGGGCCATGGAACCCCCACCACGTACGGTGGCAGGTCCCGCAAAGCGGCCAGATGGGTTTCCAGCAGCGCACCGAGTTCAACAAGCGCATTTTAAAGATCGGTGAGAACGGAGCCGAGATCACACCAGAAGGAGGCTTCCTCAATTACGGTGTGCTTCGGAGCGCATATGTTGTCATCAAGGGTTCCATTCCGGGCCCGGCAAAGCGCCTAATCCGTATCCGCCCGGCAATCCGCCAGGGAGAACATGTTGTACGGTCGCCCTCGATCCAGTTTGTGAGCGTCCAGAGCAAGCAGGGGTGATCAGAGATGAAAGCGCAGGTTAAGACAATTGAAGGCGGAGTGGCAAAGGACATCGAACTCCCGG
>JACTVF010000061.1 GCA_019695435.1 Methanoregulaceae archaeon
CACCATCCGGTCGGTGAGATACATGAGCCCGCCGCACTCCGCATAGATGGGCGTGCCGTTCTTTGAGATATCACGGATTGCTTCCCTCATCCGGTCGTTTGCCTCAAGTTCCGGCACGAAGATCTCAGGGTATCCCCCGCCGATAATGAACCCGTCCGCATCCGGCAGCCGGTCGTGGATAGGGCTGAACTGCACGACGTTTGCCCCCAGCGAGGGAAGGACATCAAAGAGATCGGCATAGTAGAAGTTGAACGCCTCATCGTAGGCAACCCCTATGCGCACGTCCTGCTCCGGTGCGGGGTCCAGCAGCGAATTCTTACAAGACGACGGGATCTCTTTTGCAAGCGCGAGGAGCCGGTCGAGGTCCATGTATCTCCCGATAATATCGGTGATCGCCCGGATCCGCTCGTCAAAATCCCCCCGGCCCGCACCTTCGCGGTACGGGACAAGGCCGAGATGGCGCATGGCCAGCTGCATCTCCTCCATCCGGGGGATCGCGCCGATCACCGGCACGCCGCAGTAATACTCGATCGCCCGGGTCGCCTTTTCCTTGTGCGAGCCGCCTTTTACCTGATTTAAAATGACGCCGGCGATCCGGACATTGGGATCGAATGCCTGAAAACCCTTCACGATCGCGGCAGCACTCCGGGTGATGCTTTGCGCCGAGACCACGAGCACGACCGGCAGGTCGAGGACCTTCGCAATGGCGGCCGTGCTGCCGGTATCGTCCAATGCCTCGGCCCCCTCATACAGTCCCCGCACACCTTCGACCAGTGCAATATCGGCGCCCCGGCACCCGAATGAGAAGATATCACGGATTTGGCCGTCGCCGAGCGCAAAATTGTCGAGGTTCCGGCACGGCTGGCCCGAGACCGCAGAAAGGTACGACGGGTCGATGTAGTCCATCCCGACCTTGAATGTCTGGACAATGCCCCGTTTTTTCAGGAGCGCGGCAAGCGCGAGCGTGATGCTCGTCTTCCCGCTACCGGACCGGTCGCCGGTGATAAGAACGGCTTTCATGCGAGGCTCCGGATCACCGCACCGAACTCGCTCTCCACGATCTCCCTCACGCCCAGCGTCTTCGGATGGAGATCGATCTCGACAAGCACGTGCTGGTGCCCGATCGCGTGGAGCGGCGCGACCTGACGGGGACCATTTGTCACCGAGAAACACTCGATCCCGTTCGTGTACTCCGGAGGAATCGCGTGCGGGACGCCCACGATGAAGGCAAACGATGGCGCAAGTTCACGGAGACGTGCCCCGAGCGCGTCGCCGTTTGCGCCGTACTCGTCCAGCGCCCCGATCACTTCCAGCGGCACGCCGCGCTTTTTCATTTCGTCCCGAATCCGCTGTGCATCCGCGCGCACCTTGGGCAGGCCCCGGTTGTCGAGGTTTGCGATATAGGTAATGTCCGCATTTGGGCAGGCATCGTGGAGTGCGATCAGTTCATCGGCAAACATGTATGCCGTCTCTTTTTTGGCGTTCAGGATCGCAACCCCTTTTGCCCCACTCTTTGCGCAGCCGATGAGTCGCTGTGCAGCGACATGCTTCAGGTCACCGCGTGACGGTTCGATGTACTCCTGCGATGCGGCGCCCCGGACTTTCTCGACCTCATTTGCTTTCTCCATGAGCTGGTGCTGGCGTGAGAGCTCGTCTCCGGTGATCCAGCCAGCCTCCTTTGCGGCGTCCAGTGTTGCAAGCACCCCGGCGATATTTTCGGAGAATCCGGCGTGGATGTCTACCGCGATTGTCGGTGTGGTGATCCCCGCGCTCTCGATGGCCGATGCAAGATCCTCTCCGATGATCATTGAAACGCAGGTTCCGATTACGGCCATCTTTTTCGGGGAGAAATGTGCCTCTGCGTACTTCAGCACGCCCTCAAGTGGCTTCTGGCCGCCGAAAACAAATTCATTATCTGCAAGCGCGGTCGTGAGCACCCTCATCCCGTCCTCTTCGAGAAGCCGTGCATGCTTGAACGAGCAGCCCGATGGGCCGTGCAGGATTGCGACATCCACCTCCAGGTCACGTGCGGTATAGAGTGCGGCAACAATCGAACTCGGGCGGGGATGCATGAATCGTAATGGCATGTTACCTCCATGTCTTGACCGCGAGCACTATGGCGCCGGTCGTTGTTCGGTCAATGGCGCAGCGTTCTGCCTCCTCAAGTGTCGGGCAGACCGCATCGATAGTCAGCGGAGCAGGAGACGAGCCGGGTTTCCCTGTATGCAAGGGGGGGTCTCCCACCCAGATGACCGTGCGGGGCCGGATCTTTTGGATGGCCGCTCTGATCTGGTCGTCGGGAAACCCTTCACAGACAGCACCGTCCCCTTTGACGGTACCAATCACAAGAGTGATCCCGGGGGAGCCTGCACAGGCACGGGCGTACCGGGCGGCCTCGATGGTTGTTTCAGCGGTTGTTCCGCTGTTGGCATTGTCGATAACAAGAATGTTCTTGTGTTTTCTGATCGACATGCGTCCCTCAACTCCAGGAAATGTGGAAAGTGGTGCGGGGTCGTATCCGAGCATCACCGCGGCGGTACCGGCAAGGGCAAGAGGGATGCAGTACCCGGGCTGGGCAAGCAGGGGGTTCGTGAACGCTATGACTCGTCCGCCCAACGAGATGGTGCAGGTCGTGCCGGAGACAGAAACAACAGTGTCCAGACACACGCAGTCTGCATGCGCCGGGGCCGGGATACCGGGGGCAAGCAGGAGACGCCGGCTTTTTTGTGCCGATGCGATCTTTTCTGCAAGCGCACTTTTATTCCCGGCAGCGCACCGGTAATCGGATGGCGAGGTAATGATGGCAAGGTCGCCGGCGCCGGTTACCCCGAGAGATTCTTCAGCAACAAGCCAGCCGGAAAGAGAATTCGCATGTTCCGCTGCGGCAAGCACCGAGGCCGGCGTAATACTTTTTTTAAAGAGCAGTTTTTTCCCGGGCATTTCATATGTCCCGGTCGATGTATGCAAAATTCCGGGTCCGGGGAGCAGGTGTGCAAGTGCGTATGCCGTGGTGGTCTTTCCCTGTGCCCCGGTGATCTCGATCATCGGGTGGGGAACTTGGCTATCGAGGAGCTGCCGCACCGCTTCGTGATGTGAAATTACCGGCTCCGAAAGCGTGCGCCCTGCAAGCAGCGGGTGAGCGGGGTCCAGATGAACCGGCGCGACAATGAGATCGTATGATCCTCTCGCTGCCTGTTCAGCCGTTTTTGTTGTTGTGCCCCGGTACACGTCCACCATATCGACTGTGTTGCCTGCCCGGGCAAACGCTGTACCAATCTCGCAGCCGCCATGGATCGTATCGAGTACCAGGATCCGCATATGTAGATCAGAGAAGCGTGAGCGCCCGGTGAGCGTTTTTGACCATCAGCTCTGCAAGCAGCGGGTCGATCCCGATGGGGTCTGCGTACACGAGCGGGACGGTCTTCCCGTTGAGCGCAAACGTCCCCTTCTTCGTGCCTTCAGGGAGCCCGATCTCGGATGGAATGTCTTTTTCGATGTGGACGCCTTTGGCAAGAAAGAATGGGACGACCACAAGCACATCGATATTTTCTTTTTTGAATTCGGCCAGCGCATCCTTGATGGAAGGTTTATTGATGTTCATAAAACCGCATTTGACCACAAATTCGGAGGTCTGCGCCGCGATTAGTTTTCCATAAGACTCAACAAGGTCCTTATTGTAGGGCATTGTACTGCCATGGCCCACAAGTAACATTCCCTTTGTAACCATATAACAAATAGTATTACGGTAATTGTTAAAAATTATTACCAAACAATCTTCATAAGGGTGCATTTCCATGGGAAACAAACGAATACAACTCGTCGCTTATAGAGAGAAGAGCGGGCACCCTATTCATGGATCCGGCATTTCAGATCCAAAGGCATTTCAGATCCGACCCGCAACTGATATGAACTTATGATGGATGCATTCGAGCGATTCGGCCTCATTATCAACGACCACGTGGTCAGGACACCGGTAGCCATAGCATCCATGGCAGGGATCGTGGATGCCCGGTACGTGATCGACCGGAAAGCACACGCGGGGGTTGCGTTCATCGGTGGGTACGCAATTGACCAGCCCACCATGGAAGCAGCACGTGAGATAGCGGAGGGCGGGGAGCGCAGGGAATTCCTGTATGATGATCCGGTGGCCGCGCTGCGTGCAGAGATCGAACAGCTCAAAGCCTCTGATGTGGTTACCGGGATAAACCTCCGGGGCAGTTCCCCTGTCTCCTTTGCCTCCCTTGCCGATGCGCTCGGGGACGATGTGGTCTACGAAATTGACGCTCACTGCCGGCAGGCACCCATGGTTACCGCCGGCGCCGGGGAATATTATCTCAAAAATCCCGGGGCCCTTGTCGCTGTTGTCAAAGCCCTCAAAGCAAGGGAGGTTACGGTTTCGGTGAAGATGCGTGTCGGGGTTGCCCCTGACGACCGGGCGCTCGTGCGGGCGCTCTGGGGCGCCGGGGCCGATATCCTGCATGTCGATCTTATGGATGCGGGCATCGCAAAACTCCGGCAGATCCGGAACAGCTGCCCGCTTCTGATTATCGCAAACAATTCCATTACCACATTTGACCGGATGCGGGAGATGCTCTCCCACGGTGCCGATCTGGTCTCGCTCGCGCGGCAATCCGATGAGTACACGCTTGCTGGACTGGATGCGGCTATCACCCGGTACGCGGATGAGGAAGGCTGGTATAACTCCCCCAAGCAGCTCTGCCGGGGAGGGGATGTCAGGGCGCTCGCGTTCTGCTGCATGCCGGTCAAGGAGTGCCCGCTTATCCCGGCACTCTCACGCCTCGGGCTCTCCAAGGAGGAGTATGTCCGGTTAAAACTGGGTGCGGTGAAAGGCACGCCGCTTGAAGACGGTCCCAACACCTGCTTTGGCAGCCTTGCGTGGTGCTGCAAGACCTCATCCCCCTGTATGTTCCGTGACATGACGCTCGTGCAGGAGGGTCTTCCAAAGAAAGAGTATATGCGCCGGAAACGTGAGCTCTCTGATGCTGTAATGAGCCGTGTGTTCCATGACGTCCCATCTGATGAGTGTAGCTGAACGGGCACAGCTTGCGATGATGCTTGAGGTCTGCGCATTTCCCAAGCCCGGGAATGTGGACCGGTGCCACGATTATCCCGATACGAGACTCGAACATTTTCTTGCATCGACGATCTTTGCCCGTCCGGCACTGGAAGAGGCCGCGTCCGGGAAGGGGAGGATCGGCGAGATCATCGGGCACGCGGTCCGGCAGACGAATGTGCACACCGGGGGCAACACGCATTTTGGAGCATTTATTCTCCTTATCCCGCTCATGTACGGAGGCGGTATCGAAGGTGCCAGGAAGGCGATCACGGGGACCGACGTCTCCGATGCGGTTGCCTTCTACAAGGCGTTTGCCCTCACCCGTGTACGGATGAATGCGAAAGACGAGCTGGATGTAAACGACCCGAAGGCACTTGATGAGCTCCGCGAACGCAACATGACCCTGCTTGATGTGATGCAGCACTCGGCGGCAAATGACATGGTCGCGCGCGAATGGATCAACGGTTTTATGCTGACCCGGCGCGGTGCCGATATCCTCCACCAGATAGGGGCGGGCCGAAAGGCGGTGGTCGAGATGTTCCTGACCCTGCTTGCGACAGAACCCGACACGTTTATCATCAAAAAGCATGGCCGGGCGGTCGCGGAGCAGACCATGGCAAAAGCCCGCGAGGTGCTTGACGGGCGGCGGGTGCTGGAGACATTTGATGCAGAATGCATTGAAGCCGGCATCAACCCGGGTTCTATTGCGGATATCACAATCGCGGCGATCTTTATCGCTCTTGGTGAGGGATGGGAATGGGACTCATAAAAGGCGGTATAAACGAGGTGATTGCCACTACCGTGTTCAACGCAGCGCCCATCGGCATCCACTTCCATGACAAAACGGCGAACATGATCCTTTTCCCCGGCAGCCACACTGCGGAAAATATTGAGCGGGATGGCTGGGTGGTTGCAAACTTCGTCCATGACCCCATGCTGTACGTGCGGACCGCGTTTGAGGATCTCTCCCGTGATGCGTTTGTGGAAGAGCCGGTGGCGGGGCGGACGATGTGCAGGCTTGCCGGTGCCGAAGCCTGGGTCGCATTTATCGCGACGGTCGAGCGCAAAACCGACGGGGCGATGATAGTCAGGCTCGCGCAGAAAAAAGAGATCATCGAAGGAGTAGCGGTCCATCCGGTGAACCGGGGGTTCAACAGCATCATCGATGCGACCGTTCACGCGACCCGGTACCGGCTGAAACGGGATCCGGAATTAAAGAAACTTATTGATTACCATGCAGGCATTATCCGGAAGTGCGGCGGAAAGAATGAGATTGAGGCGCTCGGGATGCTGATGGGGTATATCGGGGAGTAAACGGATCAGGAAATCTCCCTGCCGTCCTTTTCTAACTTTTAATACCTCGGTACCGGCAGGTGTTATGCCAACCGGTAACTTGTCGTTATAAAAAATCAATCACCAGGATAAGGGACCGGTTCCGGGAAGGCAATATGCACATCGTCCAAACGTGCAGGGGCGATCCGGGGGACAGGCAGGACCCCCGTCATCATTATATAGTATGTCGAAACCTTACGCTTTCTGCAGAGCCGGATTTTCCCCATTACAAAAACAGGCCCCTTCAACACACCCGGGGCACCGGGTCGCCCATGGGTGGTTCGATGAATCGTTCGCCACCGATTGAGGTCTCCATGATCACGTGGGAACCGGCAACAACCTTCCCAATGATCGCTGCGTCTTTCCCGTATTTGTGCGAGCGCAGTGCGGCAAGAATATTCTCTGCATCGACAGCCGGCACACCCATCACTACCTTGCCCTCGTTTGCCACTTCGAGCGGATCGATACCGAGCATCCCGGCTGCGCTTTTCACGTTCCTCCGGATCGGGATGCGTTCTTCCTCGATCCTGACCTGCACATGGCTCTTTTTTGCCATCTCGTTTATGGAGCTCGCAAACCCCCCCCGGGTCGGATCTTTCATCGCGTGGATAGTACCCGCATCTAGGACCGGTTCCATCATCATCCAGAGGGGGGCGACATCGGAGAGGATCTGTTCGCCGAGATCGAATCCTTCGCGGTGTGCCATGATCGCAATACCGTGATCGCCCAGCGTTCCCGAAACGATGATCACATCGCCGGGCACAAGGCCGTTGTCACGCACGATGGTTTTTGCTATACCGATCCCGGCCGTATTGATCGCGATCCCATCAAGTGCTCCTTTCTCGACGACCTTGGTGTCTCCAGTGACAAGGCATGCCCCCGCCTCCCCGAGCGCTTCGTCCATTGAGCGGACAATTTTTTCGAGATCCGCAACATCGAATCCTTCTTCGAGAATCATTCCGCATGAGAGCGCGACGGGGCGCCCTCCCATCATCGTAAGGTCGTTCACCGTACCGCTCACTGCGATCCGCCCGATATCTCCTCCCGGGAAAAAGATCGGGCGCACCACGTGGGAATCCGTAGTAAAAACAATATTGGTACCGTTAATGGGGATCACGGCCCCGTCGTCCAGCGATTCAAGGCCGATTCCGCCGGCGTTATTATGAGTGAATTTCGTGAGCGTCTGAAGCAGTTCGCCCATCACCTCGCCCCCGGCACCATGCATCATATTGACTTTCATCTAATCCGCCACCTCGATCTCGACATTCGTGACGACAATCTCACGGCCCCGGACCACTTCCGGCAGCGCGCCGCAGCGTGGACAGACATAGATCTCGTTCCCCGCATACCCGCAGGGACATCTCGTTGCCGGTTCCACTTCGGTACAGTCAAGGACGGCAGCTGTAAAAAGCGGGTCGTCCTCTTTTATCGTATCGAACAAAAAGATTACCTGCTCGGGATTCACCATGGCCATCTTCCCCACATCGACACTGATCTTTTTTACCCGCGTGGCACGGTGATCGAGGGCTGCTTTTTTTGCAGTTGCATACAGATCATAAGCGATACTGTATTCGTGCATCACTCCTCCAGCGCGGCATAGACCTGTTTGAAAATCTCCCGGGTCTCAAGACCATCCTCACGGGAGAGACGCTGGATTGCAAAACCCACATGTACGAGCACGAACTCACCTATCTTCACATCAACGAGATCGAGCCGGACTTCCTGTTTGAGATCGCCATAGTCCACGACTCCGATATTCCCGTCCTTGATCTCCAGTACTTCCGCAGGGACTGCAACGCACATCGATGGTTCACACCCATATCCGGTTATACTGTATAGGTGTTTCATCCTCATAAAAACGATGATACGGCACCGGTGATCCGGTATTATTTTCCGGCATTTCTGGCCCTTGTAACGACGACCCCGGAGTGCTTCAATCACAGTTTCTCCAGTATATGCCGAAAAATGATAAATTGTACTGTTCATGGGAATGGAGGATAAAAGATATTCCTGATAACGGGATCGCGTGGGCGCCATTACTCTTTTCCTGCTGATAATCGTTTCTGCAGTTTTATTTTTGTTGTACTATATGCCCTCTCAATGCCGGAAGACACGCTGGCGATGATGATACGGTGACACTCCTGTTTTCTCTCTACACGCTTCTTCACGCCTTTGCGCCACTGGGAGTGTTCGATATCATGAAAGCCTTCCCTCCATGAAAAGATCGGTGGCGCAAAAGTCTGGAGTACGGTATCCCGGTTTTCTCCTCGCCACTAATGGATTACCCGTCCGGGTTCTATCCTCCATATTTCCCTAAGAGCACGAGCGCACATCTGTTAATCAGAGTATTCTCTGTCACGGTCTGGAGGATCCAAAAACCAAAAAAATCAAAAAAACGCCGGGGAAGAGATTTGAACTCTTGAGGTGCAGGGCACCAGTGGCTTTCAAGGCCACCGCCTTACCGGACTAGACTACCCCGGCATGTGTTTTTACTCTTTTGGCCGTGCAATATAAAAAAGGCTTCTTTAACTGTACAGATTTCCCGGTCCGTGCCAGTGTGCCGGATGGCGGGAGACGCCACGGCAGTGATCCATCCCAAAAAAGGTACCATGCGGGATCAGTGTCTGTGCAGGTGAACATAGATCATGGCTATACACACGGCAGCCACGCTGATCGCTGCCGCAAGCGGTGATTTTGTCGTCTCTGCATCAGATAAAGGGGATGTCCCGAACACCCCGGGTACCGTTGGACTTACTGCGATTGAGTCCGCATTCTCCGCGTAGAGATAAACCACAGCGCTGACCGAATATTTATAGGGATATACCTTGAAGTACAGGGGCTTGTCCGCACCTTTTGTTACAATTACTTCGGGAGCGGTATCGCCTTGGTCATTGACCGTCTGAAGGTTGCCGTTTGCATCCACGTATTCTACCACCCAGTCAACGGAGGATGATGTGGAGACGGTGACCGGGCCGTCACCGGTGGGCTGCACGATAAAATAGATGGGGTCATCCCGGGAAGATTTCCCGTGGGCAGACAGGATGGTGTTTGTCGTCCCGGTTGTTTCCGTTGCCACTGTTTCATGCCCATTGATAATACTGATAGTCCGTGTGCCAATGTACCCGTCAGCATCGGTAAAACTGACTTCATAATCCCCGGTCTGGCTGATGGGGACCACCATGTTAAATCCCCCAAGCGAGTCAGTGCCCACATACATGGGACCATAGATGACACCATTATCCGGCCCGATCACCGCGATCTGGACACCGGCATTTGTATCCCCGTCAATTTTACCGTCAATGTCCATCTTGCCGGAGAAAGCTTGGGTTGTCAGTGAAGTCAGGATAATCTCGTCAGAGCGATCAACGAGCCTGACCTGTCGCATATTGATTGAGTCACCTGTACCGCTCGCTGCAACCTCAACCTTATAAATCCCCACGGGGAGGAGGGTTGTATCAAAGACCACGCGGAAAGTATTGTCAGACTGGACATATGCAACCTTGCGCTCGACCTCGTTACTGGTGGTCAGCTGCTGATAGAGAACGACATCAATCGGTGTCCCGATGCCAAAGGTGGTCGTCCCGTTGACCACCAGGGGCATTCCTATGGCCAGGGTATCCGGTGCATAAATGAAGACCTGGTATGCCGATACACCACCCATCAGCATAAAAATCCCCAGTACCAGCAGGACAATCTTCTTCATCTATGTACAAGATCAACTATGAGGCTGTTAATGATTTCTGAAAATCAAAAAAAACCGCTTGCGTGCTGGCGTGGTAAAGAGCGGTACAACGGTGAGACGGTCGAATGCCTGACCGTTATCTTTGAGTCCGGCGGGTGTTCGTGGGCCCGGTGCCGGATGTGCAGTTACCGTCACGAGAGGTACCAGACGCACTCCTGCGAGGAACTTGCCGGGCATTTGCATGCACAGCTTGGCTGGGTACGATCACAGTTCAGGCTTGATGAGTTTTCGATGATTAAGATTTTCACTTCGGGAAGTTTTTTTGATCCAGATGAGGTACCCCCCGCATTCCGGACAGAGGTCGCACAGGCATTCAGGGGAAAAATTGTAATTGCGGAGAGCA
>JACTVF010000506.1 GCA_019695435.1 Methanoregulaceae archaeon
CGAGTCATCCGGAAGTGGTCCCGACGCTCAACACCTACGGCCGAGGGCCCGCGAACGCGATCCGCTACGGATTCGATCACGCCTCAGCGGGCGTCGTCGTTGTCACCATGGCGGACGGTTGCGACGACCCAGCGCAGATCGACCAGTTGGTCAAGCTCGTCGAGCGCGGTGTGGTCATCGCCGCGGCCTCTCGATACATGCGGGGTGGCCAGCAAATCGGCGGGCCGGTCGTGAAATCGCTGCTCTCGCGTACCGCCGGTCTGACACTCCATCTGTTTGCGAGGGTCGGGACCCGGGACGCGACGAACTCCTTCAAGGCCTATTCGACTCGTTTCGTGAGAGCGGTCGGGGTCGAGTCCGACGCTGGCTTCGAGGTCGGCCTGGAACTGGTCGCCAAGGCCCGCCGCTACCGCCAGCCTGTGGCGGAGATCCCGACGATATGGCTGGAACGCCTGCAGGGCGTCTCCAAGTTCAAGATCGCGGGATGGCTACCTCGGTATTTCCGTTGGTACCTCTACGCGTTTGGAAGGCGGCTTCCGCTTCCCGAAGTGAAGGAGGACTCGACGGCTTGAACTGGTGGCTGTGTAACTGAGTGGTTGGGTGCGTTCTCGCTGAGCGTCGTCGATGGGCAGCCCGGGAAACTGAAGCTGGCAGGATTCACGGCGGCCGGTACAGCCAGACACCAAAGCACGAAGGAGAAGACAAATTGAGCAAGGTGCTCGTGAGTGGCTCCGCGGGGTTCATCGGCGGTTACGTCGTCGAGGAGCTGCTCCACCGGGGTCACGAGGTGGTTGGCATCGATAATCTCTCCAAGTACGGAGCGGCGAAGAAGTCCTACGACCAAGACCCCAGCTACCGGTTCGTCGAAAGCGATGCGCGTGACGTCGAGCTGATGACGGAACTCCTCGCGGACTGTGATCAGTTCATCGCGGGCGCCGCGATGATCGGTGGCATCTCCTACTTCCACACCTACGCCTACGACCTGTTGGCGACGAACGAGAGAATTATCGCGGCGTCGTGTGACGCGGCGCTCGAGGCTCACAGGAACGGTCGTCTCCAGAAGGTCACCTACCTTTCATCCTCGATGGTCTTTGAGTCGACAGACCGGTGGCCATCTTCAGAAGGACAGGAACGCGAAATCCCTCCGCCGCGCAGTTCGTACGGTTTCCAGAAGCTCGCGGTCGAGTACTTCGCACGGGCTGCTTTCGATCAGTACGGGCTGCCTTTCACGATCGTGCGTCCGTTCAACTGCGTCGGCATCGGCGAGCGGCGAGCGCTCGGCGATGTGGAGATCCTTTCCGGCAACGTGCGCCTCGCCATGAGCCATGTCGTGCCGGACCTGGTCCAGAAGGTGCTGAAAGGCCAAGATCCCTTGCATATTCTGGGTGATGGGAGCCAGGTGCGCCATTACACGTACGGGGGAGACCTAGCCGTGGGGATCGCGACAGCAATGGAGCATCCTGGCGCCCTCAACGAGGATTTCAATCTCTCCACGCCGGTGTCGACGACCGTCCTGGAGCTTGCAGAACTCGTGTGGAACAAGATCAAGGGCGCGGGCATCGCTTTCCACTACGTGTCGGACGAACCGTTTGAGAATGACGTAGCCCGGCGAGTGCCTTCCACTGAGAAGGCGAAACGGGTGCTCGGTTTTGAGGCGACAACGTCGCTCGACTCGATGCTGGACGAGGCGATCCCATGGATTGAGCGAGCAATTGCTGACGGCACAATTTGATCCAGATCCGCTCGAGCGGATCGACACCGGCGGGCAGACGGTCGACGTCGCCACCCTGCTGATGGCCTTGTAACCGAGGTGGTCGAAGCGCTTGCTGTGAAACCTCGGGATCGGACGGGGGCAGCAGTAGCTCTTGGCGCGCGAGCTAGGTGTCCGCGAACACGTCGTCACTTCGGGCAACTACTTGCTCTCGGAAGACCAGGTTGAGCAGGAGGAACTTTCCGATCCAGGTGACACCGAAGGCGAAGAGATTCGCTGCGACGACAAGGGCGGTTCTGTCGACCCGGCCGAGGTGATGGGCGAGTCCGAGATGGCGTGCTTCGGCCGCGGTCGCGAGGGAAAAGGCGATACCCACGAGGGTCATCGCCCAGAACGGCACGACCTCTTTCATGAGATGGGAGCGCCCGGACTTCCCCCAGGCCCAGGTGCGAGTCAGATAGTAGGCGGGGGGAATCGTCAACGGTGACGGAGAACACCACGTTGAACGCCGAGACGAACGTGAAGCGGACGAGTCGCCCGCCGGTCGGGGAGGCGTAGAGATCCCGAGCCCGCTCGATCACGCTCAGCCGCGTGTCCGACGACATCAGGGCTGATCCCGTCTCGCGCCGCCGAGCTCGTCTTTGCTGGTCTCCGTGTGTGCCATGTGGCCTCGACTGAGTTGGTTAACCGTGGTCCAGAAAGTCTTTGGGATGATCTCGCTCGCGGACTCGGACGTCGCGCGCAGATGCACTGCCCTCCGTCGGGTCCGGAGCGAAGACGGCCAAGCCGAGGAGGAGGCTATCTCCACCCGTTCCGCCGGGGGCGAGGTGCCTCGGCAATCCGAGGTGGGAGTGATGGCGGCAGCGGGAGGCTGTGGGCGCGGGCTCGGCGGGGGTCCGTGCCGCGATCTGAC
>JACTVF010000062.1 GCA_019695435.1 Methanoregulaceae archaeon
GCTATCTCAACAACGGGCTTCTCATTTGCCCATTGACGGATGATACGATGGATATCCCGATTCGTTAATTTGCTCACATCGCTATTTAGGGATGTTGTCAAATGATTTCGGGATACTACAGCTAAAAAATGGAACGGATAGTCTTTTAATATATAAATTAACAGTTCTTTTCATGGAATTAACAGAAACCCTCAGGGCATTTATCGAAGAAGGCGGGGAATGGGAACGAAAAGCAACCACGCTTGCCGGCGTCTCCATCATCCGGCTTCCTGCCACAAAAAACCGTCCGGCCTCCCTTGCGATCGATATCAACCCGCTCGGTGAGAACGGGCTTCCCATGAAAAAGAAGGGGATCATGATCATGAACGCTGCCGAGCTTGCGGCATTCCGGGCGATCTTTAATAACGACAAAATGAACAGCCTTATTGCAGCACTCGAAGAAGTCCTTCCCGAACGCAAAACAGCAGCAAAATCCAAAAAAGCGGATGTTGTTCAGTTATAATCCGGAAAAAACAGCGAATTCAACCGAGCATGGTGGAGTGATGCGTATTAAAGGAATACAAATCGTCCCTCTTTTTATTCTCGTTCTTGTACTCGCATGTGCCGGGTGTCTCGGTACCAAGGTTCTCCCTGTCAACAAGACAGAACCCCCTTCAATACTTGTCGATTACCACCGGACCGGGGGTATTGCCGGTGTCAACGATCGTCTGGTGATCTTCGACAACGGGGTTGCGGCTGTCTCCGGGAGATCCACCAGTACCGAAATATCACTGAATCAAACGGACATTGCGCTCATTTCCGTGCTGTTTAACGAGTCCCAGTTCTCACAACTCCAGGCCAACTACCCGGCTCCTCATGAAAGCACAGGCCTTATGACCTATACGATCAGTTATCTTGGTAAGACGGTGACTGCCGAAGATACTGATGTGCCCCCTTCACTTGTGATGGTGATCGAGAAACTGAACCAGATAATCCAGAGCGCCGGCACGCAGAAGAGTGCCTATCCGACAATAGGACTCACCCGGTAATGCATGGGGCTCCGGTGGTATATCCGGAAAACAAAAATTTTATTTGCGTGGACTATCGTGAAGGGGGCCCTCCGTTCGCGTTCCTCTCGAAAGTCCGGGCAAAACCTAGGTAACCGTCTCTTCTCACGGTGACCTTTTTTTGGGCGGTTCCGGCCGTTTTCGGATTTTTAAAGCAAGACAAATTTTAATGAGTTTTGTTATTTTGTGCGAACTTCTGAAAACTCTGTTATCGCGGCTATGTTTAGGCTTTATGGTATTATCTGACGGTCACATTATTTTTTAATAAGGGCATCTTTTTTGGGGGATAAATGCGCTTTGTCTCTCCTGCACACTCTCGTGGAAATGGCGGATCAAATGAAAGGATTGTTAAGTATAATTCAGGCATATTTTTTATCGTTTATTATTTTGATAATATGGTGGATACGATGGTGAAAAACGAATGGCTAAACGGTTAACGATTGCACTTTTCGCGTTGGTGCTCGTCGCAGTACTGCCAGCATCGGCAACCTACTACGATATCAACAATACGATTATCAACATGGGTGCAACGGTATACCTTGGCGAACAGCAATTAAACCTGAGCCCGGCTCAGGCCCAATTTACTACTGCCACTGAAACGATTGGATGGTGGGGATGGTGGGTATCGCCATATCAGATTACACATACCAGCCCGATCGCGAATGTTACCCTGAACACCACACCCGGTGGAATGGCCTACTCGTTCAATATATCTCCTGAAACATTCTATCCCGGTAACTGGTATCCCGTCGTTGGGGGTGTGGGGGACGTTTCAAAGGGACCATTGTTCAATGTTACTGACCCGAGTCTTGCCATCGACATCTGGGATCTCAACACGGGAACGATAGTGACTGATGGCGCTGCTGTACAAGGTGACAACCTTACCTTCCTGATCAATACGAACCTTCAGAGTGCACTCGACCCGTCCTCGCGTGCTCAGGATACTGTTGGGGTTCCCAGTGCAGGTAACATCGATATTATTGTGCGCAATTCCACGGGAGGTACCTATACTTCACTGCTCAATGGTAACGCCCCCCTCGCCACCTCAAGCATTATCGAACAGAATGTAACCCAACCGCAGTGGTTCTGGGGAACAACGGGAGGAGCCGTCCCGACCACCACTAACGTCAACTATGCGTGGGACACCGGTGTAACCGACGCAAGCGGCCAGTTTGTCTACCCGGCTGGCGTCTACACTATTGTCGCACGGTCGAGGCTTAATGGCATGATCGATAACTATCTGACCAATTACTACGGAACCCTCAACTCACCCTATAATGGTAAGACGGTCAGCCAGCCTGCAACAGTTCTCATAGTACCCAATCGAGTATCTATCTCTGCGAGTGAGGAGTACGTTGTCCGTGGCAATCATTTCCTGATTACAATCAGCGGCCATCCTCTATCCGTATACCACCTCTGGGTCGAGAACACCAACTCCATGGACGGCACGTACAACAATCAACCTCCCATGATCGCCCCAAACCAGACGGGAGTTTTATTTGACAATCCACTTACTCCTGGTGTCTTCGATCCATCGGTGACAAACCCGTTCGCCCAAAACGGCAACTACGTATGGGAGAACGGTGGAGGCCAAAATGTTTATGACAATGTCGCTCATGGCAACATGGTAACTGGTCCAATCCTCGGTAATGGTACATTTGAGTATGCAAACGTTACGCTTAACGGATATAGTGGAACCCGGACTGTCGAGTTTATGACCACCAACTGGACCCGGGCGCAGCAGTATACCATCCGGGCCGAAGAGGACTTTGGCGGAACAACCGGTTACCTGAGCGACGAAGTTAATGTTACCGTCCAAATGACCCTCTCGCCAACTCCAACACCGACCTCATCACATCACCAAGCCAGGAGTTCTAGTTACACTTATGATAACGCCGGAGTCTCTGTTTATACCGGTCCT
The DNA here is from genome assembly GCA_019695435.1 of Methanoregulaceae archaeon. Taxonomy (GTDB): domain Archaea; phylum Halobacteriota; class Methanomicrobia; order Methanomicrobiales; family Methanospirillaceae; genus Methanoregula. The sequence continues at coordinate 2,968 of JACTVF010000062.1, forward strand.
GCACCAACCCAGGTATCATCCAATCCGGCACCGGTGCCTTCGCCTGCGGTATTCCATACCCTTGAACCGGCAGTCCCCACATCCACGCTACCGCCACTGCCCACAAACACACCCCGGTCCGGGCTCGATGCGGTACTGACTCTCGGTGCAATCGGCCTGTGCGGTGTGATGTTCCTGTTCAGAAAGAACGGGAACTAATCTTTTTTCCTGGGGGATGCTAATACATCAACGGTTCTTATCCTCTTGATCTGGTTTCCGGTTCGTATAAAGCATGGACCGTTGGAATTAGCCTGAACTTTAACGACCCTTATGGCCCCCCTTCGAGCCAGCCCTGCCCCCATTTTAGGGCGGGGCGCATGCGATGCCTCGGTATTACCTGTACAAAAATTTCTGTTGTGTACAGGTCGACACTATCGCAACCGGGGCGCCATGAGCGTCAGGGCGGGGCCCCTGGAGCGTCAGGTAATCCCTTAATAATTTCTACAGAGCAAAAAAAAAGATTATTCGTGCTTATACATGCATGACTGAACATCGTGGCCGAGTTTCCCGATTGCATCGGCCCGGCAGCGCTGGCAGTGTCGCATCTGTTTGACATACTTTGAACAGGCGTCCTGCATCTTTCGTTTCATTTCGGGTGTAGGCGGGGTGATGTCAGCGAACTTGTACTGGGCGATCAGCGGGATGAGGTTGAAGGTATAGACTCCCATTTCACCGACTTTTTTTGCGATATCTACGATATGAGTGTCGTTGATGCCCGGGATGTAAACGGTATTTATCTTAACGATCATGTGCCGTTCCACGGCCATTTCGATGCCTTTTAACTGCTGCGCAAGGAGCAGTTTTGCCGCCTCGATTCCCGTGTACCGTTTGCCCTTGTAATCGACAAACTGGTAGATCTTTGCCCCAATCTCCGGGTCGATTGCGTTGAGCGTAACCGTGATATTGCCGACATCGTACTTCTGGAGCAGATCAATCTTGTCCGGCAGGAGGAGGCCGTTTGTACTGATGCATTTGATAACCCCCGGGTACTCGTCGTGGAGACGGCGGAGTGTCTCGAAAGTCTCCTCGTTTGCCAGCGGATCACCGGGCCCCGCAATGCCGACGACCTTGATATAATCATATTTCTGGATAACTTTTTTTACCATGTCCATGGCCTGGTCAGGATTCAGTATACGGGTGGTCACCCCGGGCCTGCTCTCGTTGACACAGTCAAAATCCCGGATACAGTAGTTACACTGGATATTGCACTTCGGCGCCACGGGGATGTGACACCGCCCGAAGGCATGGCATGCCTTTTCTGAAAAACAGGGATGTTCCTGTATTTTTCGCATCTGTGCAGGGTCCCACTGGACTTTTTTCCCTGCCACCACTGCGGTCTGTATTTCGTCGGACATAGGCTCTACTTTTTAAATGCGTTCTTAAGGTATAAATAAAGTTCAATCGGGGTAGTCTCTCAATTTTTTTGGTTCGGGGTATCATCCGTTACCCGTCGATGGGGGTCACCTTTGGGGGTGTCCTTGTCCTGCGGCCATATCCGGGTAAATATCCGGGAAAAATCAGGATTCACAATGTAGACCGGAAACATTCCAAAGATGGTCTTTTTTTCGACCTGGTATATCTGTGATTCGAGCAGGAGTTCGGCAGCCTTGCAGAGAGCATCCGGCATGACTGAGACCGGAGACCCTGGCGAAGATGGTGACGAGCCGGTATTATCTGTGATCTCTATCTGGTGGAGGAGACACTCGGTTTTGGTATTTGAGAACCTGATGAGCAGGTCCCGGCTCGTGATGCCGTGGAGGTACCGGAAAATGAAATACAGGCTTACCAGCACCACGCCAATCGAGATAAAGAAGTGACCGAGTTCCTTGAACGCGGATACCGAAAGGACGTTATTGACCGTGATCCCCGGGAGCAGGATAATAGTCAGGATAATGCAGACAAGAGCAAGCGCCGCCCCCAGCAGGAACAGAAAAGAAACCACCGGTTCAGGGATGTTTTTCCTGATCAGATGGGTCCTCATACCGGAGACATCGGTAAAAAACCCGGTCGAGTAGGGTTACAGTTTCCAGACAAGGAAATAGAATATAATGATGGCCGCGGATTCGAAGAGGATGATCCCGGTATGGGGTGCTGAGAGTCTCCCGGTGACATGCAGTACAATCACCAGTGCGATATCGATGGTAAAGATCAGGGCAAATCCGTAAAAGAGCGTACGGCAGTTGATAAAAAATGCATTGAGAAAGACACGGGTAAACCGCTTTGTGCTCCTGATAATGCCGGTTTCCTGGAGCCTGGCAAGATACAGGGAGATTTCGGTCTGTGGCTGGGATGGACGTACCAGGTTGTGGGGGATAAGCAGGGTGATAAAATAGAACATAAACAGAAAGAAACTGGCGGAAATGAAAAGCAGCGGGTAGACGGAGTTTTCAAGGAACAAGATGATATTTATGAGGATGGCCGCTCCAAGGACAAGGAGGGTGAGCCGGCCGGGTGTTCCCGATGCATAAAGGTGCCGGTGCCGCTCCCGCTCCTGATGAATCTCTGCCCAGAGGGTTTTGTGCAGGGTTGTAATAGTTCCTGGAATCGTTGAGGGATCCTTTCGTTCCATGGTGATCCTCCGGAGAGGCCGGATCGGGCTATGCGTCCCGGTTCGTTCTTTTTAGTACCTATCGGAGAGGCAAGGGTATATTGTTTACCGGCGAATTCTAGATATGGGTATCATGAAGAAATCCGAGAAACTCAAAGGCAAGGAGAAGGTGGCTGCACGCAGGCAGCAGTACAAATGGATGGGAGTTGCAGCGGTTGTGGCGATCATTATCGTCTGCGTCGCTGTATACTTCGTGGTCTACAATCCGCTTGTTGTTGCGGCAGCGGGGGATACGGTGAATGTGACGTACACCGGAATGTTTGAGAACAAGACGGTCTTTGATTCAAACGTGAACACGACACCGCTGACCTTTACGATCGGATCGGGTAAAATGATCCCCGGTTTTGATGCTGCGGTGCGCGGGATGAAGGTGAACGAGGAGAAGACGGTCACAATCCCCTACGACCAGGCCTACGGTGCCTATAACCCGCAACTTGTGCAGACGGTTCCCGCGAGCAAGTTCCCGGCGAATCAGACCATATCCCCCGGAGAAAAATTCTATTTCCAGAGCTCGGTGGATGGCAGAACGACGGTTGTTACCGTGGTCAATGTCACCAGTTCCGGAGTAGCCGTGGATGCGAACTCTCCGCTTGCGGGCCAGAACCTCACCTTCGATATCAAGATTGATTCCATCCAGAAGGGAAGTTCCGGTAGCACTGCGACAGGAACCACCTGAAACCTTTTTTTCATTCATTCTCAGTAACCCGCACGGTTTTTTTCCGGAATCCTTAGCTCGCGATCCGTTCATTTTTGAAAATCTTCAGCAGCTGAGCCGGACATTTTCCGGAAAAGCCGGTAACGTCATTAAACTTTTTTGAGAAATTTCAGTAACCGTGCCCGGCGTTTTCCGGAAAAAAGAACGACCCTACAATTTTCAAAAAAGATCGCCCCCGCCTCTCATCATGATCACCCGCCCCCCACTTCACACTCCGCAAAAAATAAAGCCGGACCCCCTGAGCCCAAAGTGAAGATGGGTACCATCTTTATTCCAGTTTTTCGACCGGTGCTTCGCGTGGATCTTCAACTGCGAAGGGATGCACCTCACCTGTATTTTCACCGTCGTAGAATATCCCCCCCGAATGCCCACCCATTAGTAAATCCGGGCACGTAATATCGCCCGATTCCCCTGTTCAAAATTCCGTGCTCTTATATGCTTCCATTCGTTAAAAAAAGCCTAAATTGGGCTCCATATAATGCCCATTAGCGAGTCATATTCGCATCCCGGCAGAGGTCATTTTCCGGATCGTCCAAGTGGCAATTTCACATGAGATCTGCCAAAAAAACCGCATTATCGGGTCCGTTATAATTCGTCCGATTTCCAAAATAAGCCCAATTTGGGGTTATTTTGAAACGGAGCTCGATACGGGCTTCTTTTGGGGTGTGAAAAGAGTGATCGGAGGCCATTTTGGGCCCGGATTGGAGCGGGTACATACCAAGCCTGTACGCAGACGAGGTGGGGAGGGCATCCCTTTTCCCCCGTTGCCCGCTCAAAACACTAACAAAGATTTTCCGGCTTTTCCGGAAAATGCCGGGCACGTTTACTGAAATTTCTCAAAAACGTTTAGTGATGTTACCGGATTTTTTTAAGGAAAGTTCGACTCAGCAGCTGAAGATTTTTTAAAAAGATCGGAAGGGGAACTGAAAATTCCGGAATCCTCAGCTCGCGACCCGGACTTTTCTGGAAATATTTGGCAAGGGCCGGGGATTCAGTTGGTGTAATGGGGGATCCCGCGCGAACGGATGGAAAAGGAGATGGGCCCGGCCGGATTCGAACCGGCGACCTCCGCCGTGTAAGGGCGACGTCATACCGCTAGACCACGAGCCCGATAACCTACTAATGTCGGATTGGAATGTATTAAAACCGTCTGATTCTAGTAATAAAAACGTTGGCACCCTGTCCGGCTCGGAGCTGACCTTCGGTGTGAGCGAAATCGATTGGTCGCATTACAAGCACCCCTTACCAGAGTACGTCTATGCGAACTACATGCAGTGCTGGGAATCGGTGCACTTGTTAGAGAGGGAAATTCCGCAAGATGTATTGAAAGCACATAAGGTTAGAGTTGCACAACCGAGTGCGGGGCTCTCGCTGGCGTAAGTCTTTTCGAATTAGTGGTTAAAGTGGAATAATACCCAAAAAATTATGTTTTTGCTTGGAACATTTCAACATGTAAAGCATTGATCTCCGGTATTGTAACATCATTCCCTAAAACGGCGGTATAAGACTTTAAACCAACAAAATTACCCCATAAATCGACAATATCACCTTCTAATAATCGATTCCCATTATAATCGACGTACAACTCGTCACCAGAATATTCTAGAGCCGTACCTATAAAAAGTGGATTTTCCTGTGTAGCTATCCGAAGAACATAATTATCGCCATACACCTGTTGAACTTGTACTATTTGTCCTCTGAAATAAACAATTGAATTTTTATAAGTATCTGAATCTCAAAAATACATCCGTGTAAATGGTATATTCAAACTCCAATTTTATCGGTTAATTCCTTGCCGGACTTTTTCGAGCTCATAAGCATAACCTATGCCAACATTAGCCGAGTTTCTGATCTCAATAGAAATTTTTGCCATTTGAGTTTGGCTGATCTTCATTCCTTCAATTGGATCAATACCAAACATTTGAATTCTGCCTCCTTTCGAGGCTCGTTCTAATGCTTGAATGTTATAATCAAAACTCTTTAGTAACTCATCGAATTGTCCTGTAAGTCCTGTATTTTTACGGGTTACAATTCCTATTACTTCCGAAGTATTTGGATTTATTAGCGGGCCGCCAGAATTACCTTGATTGACACTGGCATCTAACTGTAAGTATTTTACTCCATCATTTACAAATCGAGAGGCAAGAATCCCACTGTGGATAGAGAGATTTGGTTGACCGAATTGATATCCAAAAAGAACTACAGATTGACCAATATGGAAGTCATCTCCGACACAGAGATTAAGCGACGGGATTGTATTGAACTCCGGCCAATCAAGATCAAAGATTGCATAATCCCAGTTATCGACAGGCATACTATCTACTTGCTTTGTTAGAAACTCACTCAATGATATTTTCTTGGAGATATAATCTGTATTACCATCTTCTTTTACAAAACGAAGTTGGACATGAGTAGCAATCGGAACTTGAATGACGTGATAATTGGTTACTAATCTATTATTTACTTTAAATCCAGTACCAGATGCAATTCGATCATCGTCTTTCAGGAAGGTTATAGAACAGATCGACTTGTAGATATTTTGCCAGATTTCTTTATACATATAATTTTCATCTCCATAAAATGTACCCAATCTTCATTGTTCGCTGTAATTGCAGTACGGACATTTCAAATTAGTACCATCAGGTTTCTTTGGATGATCTTCATTATCGAGGTTTGAATAATGATGATATTCTTTACATTCGTTTTCGAACGCCTCTTTGGGATTATTTGCATATCTCATTTTAAAACGCTTGTAACTTTTGTCTATCCATTCGTGTAGCCTACGGTTGAGGTTATCGTCAGACCGTCCTACATATTCAACGACAAATGTATCTTTGCTTTCGTTACGGTGTCCAAGTCGATAATTTCCCGGTTTGTCCAGAATTACGTTTTGATCAATCGTTTCTTTATCAAGACGAAAAGACCCCTTCATTTCTAATTTGGTCGTCATACGTTTACCTCTCAGTTCGAATGGCCCAATGCATTTATTGGCAATGAGCTCATGCAGATCGATAGACTAAGGCTGACATATATACTCCCGGATTGCGCGGGGTGAAAGTGCAGTTCATGGAGATTTCACTGAAAACTCCCGCCATTCACCACCCTTTTGCAACATGCGCGATCTCCCGTCAACGCACCAGAACCTCTTGGAATTACATGGGGGGATGATCTCGCGTAAATGGGGCAAACTACGAAGAACCGCGTTGATGTGAGTCTGTGTTTTTAGGTCAACACTCATCTTATGACAAATGTCAATCTTTCACTGCATATATTGTGGCATAGTCCGGGCGGGATTGGGGCACGTCCCTCGCTTCTCCGGAGGGGAAATGCGACATGAATCGGTTTCCGGCGGCCGCGGTCTTTCTCCGGCCGGGGTGCAGTGGTATCCGGGCTCATGGGAAGGGAGCAGCGCACAAACAGCGCACGAAAACTGCAAACATCCTGCCAGAATAAAATACAGAAAAAAAACAGAGGAGTTTATTCCTTCTTGAGCTTGATATCAATGCCATACTTCTCAGCATTCTTATCCGCAATCGCCTGGATTGCCGCGATCTCGGCGTCCTGCCTCTTGGGCTTGAAGAGGTGCCGGAACCGCTTCTGGGTCTTTAGGTATTCCTCAACAGGCTTTCTGACAACCTTTTTAACCTTGGTGACCGTGCCATCTACCATCTCGTAGTTCACCCAGAGACCGGTCTCGATCGCCAGTTTTGCAATGGCCATCGTCTGGTCGCTTTCAAAACCCCAGCCGGTGCAGCAGGGAGCATGGAGCTGTACGTAGGTCGGCCCCTGCGTGTTGATCGCTTTTTCGATCTTCTGAATCAGATCGTTCGGATAGGCAATTGAGGCTGTTGCCACATACGGGGCTCCGTGGGCCGCGAGGATCCGGGGCAGGTCCTTTTTCGGGCGCTTGTTCCCAAACGATTGCGAACCGGCCGGGCTCGTCGTGGTACTGGCATCGTACGGGGTAGCCCCGGATCGCTGAATGCCGGTATTCATGTAGGCCTCGTTGTCGTAGCAGATATACGTGATATCGTGGCCGCGTTCAAATGCGCCGCTGATGCAGAGCATCCCGATATCAAACGTCGCACCGTCCCCGGCAATCACGATGACCTTCTCT
>JACTVF010000063.1 GCA_019695435.1 Methanoregulaceae archaeon
GACGTACCGCGGCTTCACCGAGACGGCCGCCCCGACGGGCCCGACCGCGCAGGAGTTCGGTTCGGCGGTCACCTACGCGCGACGGTACGGCTTCGCCATCGTGGGCGTCATCACAGACGTCGATGACGACGGCGCCGCCGCGAGCCATCGGGATAGCTCAGAGGGGAAGGCAGACAAGCCGCCGGCATCAGCGTCCGCGCCGAAGTCCAGCAACCCCGACGCGCTTACCGAGGCGCAGTTCACCACGATCATGGGGCTCGAGGACAAGCGCAGCATCCCACAGGGGCTCGGCCAGTTTGTGGCCGACGTCCTCGGGCGTACTGACGTGACCTTCGAGAACCTGACAAAGGCCGAGGCGTCGAAGGTCATCAGCGCCGGGCTCAAGCAGCCCAAGCTGTAGACTGCCCGGTTGGTGATCGACCCCAACATCCGCGAGACGGGCAAGGGCGGCTTCCAGGAGGAAGTCGTCCAGCTCTTCCAATGGCATCACTGGAAGGTCGCGCACTTTCACACGGTCGCGATGAGGCGCGCCAACGGGTCCATCGCATACATCACGCCGGCCGCCGCCGACGGCAAGGGGTGGCCGGACCTGGTGTGCGTCAAGAACAGGATCGTGTACATCTAGCTCAAGCGCCGCGGCGCCAAGCTCGGCGAGGAGCAGGAGCTCTGGCGAGACCGGATCGAGATGGCGGGCGGAGAGTGGTACTGTTTCTGGCCCAAGGACTGGCAGAAGATCGTGCTGTTGGCAGCTTCACTACAAGCGCCTGAGAAGAAGTAGGGGCCAGCCCCCCGCAGGACTGGCCCCGATGGCTCAACGACCTGTCACGGAGATCGGAGCGCGCGAATGCAGACTACCACAGACGAAGCCTGCTGGGTGCCTGAGTGTCATTCTCAGGTTAAGCCTGAGTTAGATGTCTGTTACGAGCACCTCGCCCTCGAGATCGAGGCAGACCAGTTCGAGTCAGTCTCCACAGACGGGCCCGGATATGTCGAGCGCCTCGAGACCGCGGTCGAGCGTAAACCGATAACCCTCGAGCCGCCGCGGTTCAACCCCGGCGAGCTGGCCGACAGGTACGGCAAGGCCGCGCTGCTCGGCGCCCTCGATGATTTCGAGGCGGCGCTTCAGGCCGGCGAGGGGCGCAACAACGCCATCAACGCGCTCGCGTTCCGGTTTGGGCAGCTCACGCGCGAGGGTAAGGTCGAAGGCACCCAGGCACTGGACCGACTGGCCGAGCTGGCCGAGTCGCTGCTGCCTGACGAGCGGTGGAAGACCCGCCACACCATTGCAACCGCGTTCAGGGATGGCCTACGTGGATGAGATTGACCAGATCAGGCTGGCGATCCAAGGTGCCAGCAACCCCGGCGAGCTCGAGTTCCTCCAACTGAAAGACGCCGAGCTCAAGCACGTCCGGTGGCTAGACAAACCCTTCCTACAAGCATCAGCGTTCCACCTACTCGCCGGCCGTAAGGGCACGTGCAAGGGCACCTACATCGCGTCGGTGGTCGCGCGCCTGTCGCGCGGCGAGTTCGGCGAGAATAGGCGCTCCATTGTGGTCACGTCCGAGGATTCAATCGGACTCGACTTCAAGCCGCGCGTGCTGGCCGCCAAGGGCGACCCCGAGTTCGTCACCATCCTCAAGGGTGACTTCCGCCTGCCGCGCGACATCGACTGGCTCCACATCAAGGCGCTGGAGATGGGTGACGTCGGGATGATCGTCATCGACCCAGTCGGCAACCACCTGTCCGACACCGACACCGACGGTGAAGGTTCAGTGCGTAACGCAATCGCGGCGCTCAACGAGCTCGCGGACGATCTGGGCTGCATGGTGTTCGGTGTGCGACACCTGACTAAAGATTCGACCAAGGGGGCATTGGCGTCGGTTCTCGGCTCAACTGCCTGGGTCGACGTCCCGCGATGCGTGATCCTGATGGCGGCCGACGACGAGGACCCCGACTGGACGTTCCACTACCAAGTGATCGCCGGCAACCGCGGGCCAAAGGGGAAAGGACGCAAGCTCACACTCCATGTAATCGACCTCATCGTGCCGGACGACCCCGAGCCGTTCGAGGAGATTACGATGGTCACAGAGGAAGGGCAGTCTGAGAAGGACGTCGAAGAGCTGCTGACCCGGTCTGAGTCGAAGTCCGACAAGAAGAAGGGTGCAGTCGCGCGCGACAGCATCCTCGAGAAACTCGAGGGCGGCAAGACGGAGTGCGACACCCTCGAGGCGCTCATCGCAGCCGAGGCGCAGATGTCAGCTCGCACCGTCAGGGACACCCGCATGAAGCTCGCCAACGAGGGGCTAGTGCGATCCTACCCGGAGAGAAACCCCGACGGGACGATTAAGAGTTGGTGGGTCGAGCGCACGAACGCGCCCCTCCCGGCCGCCGTGCCGACGCTCGCCAAAAGCAGCGGCGCTACGACTCTGGATCCAGAGTCGTTAGAACTCGACTTCACCTGAGAAAACCCCTGCAAACAGACTAGGCACGCGCGTACAATTTTTAACGACCCTTGTACCCTTAAACACGCGCGACCCACTAGAGTCGTAGATTCCAATCCCTACGTGTGTGGGCGCGAGAGAGGAGACCAGATGTTGAACTGCCTGATGTCCGACGACATCACTGGTGTCCTGCTGGCTGACGGCTGGCATGACGTAGAGTGGTTCCAGATTAGTGGGCCCGAAGACTTCGAGGAGTTCATGTTCGAGAGCGGCCCACACGTTTACGCCGGCCCGGTGTCTTCAATCCTAGCCGTCAAGTTTGACCCATCCCGTTGACACACCAGCCTGCAGCAGTGTAGGCTTACAACCGCAAACCAAGGAGACCGACATGAAGCACATCCGACGTTCCCGGCTCGCAGCAATCACCATCGCGCTCGCCATTCCTGGCGCTGTCATTCTGACGGCATGCGGTGGGGGCTCGAGCTCTCCCGCGACAACCGCTCCAGCAACCACACCCGCCACCACCCCAGCCCCGTCCGGCGCGCCGACCGAAGCGCAGGTCGTGTCGGTCTGGAACTCGACGCCGAACATCACGTCGAACTTTGCGAAGGTCGTGGCGATTGCATCGCCCGACGTTTACTCCTGCAACATCGGCACGACTAGCGCCACGCAAACCTCTGTCGAGCTCTACGTGCCCAACAACACGACCGACCCGTCGGCTCAGGTCAACTTTTCGTCCAGCGGCGCGTACGCGACCGAGACCTTCGCGCCTGGCACGCCGCCTGGTGGCGGCGGCGACACATGCACCCTGCACTCCGACGGCACCATCTCACTCGGATAGGAGTACACATGCGATCAGGAGTCATCATCGCCGCCGGCGCGGCGCAAAAAGAAGGAGTCGAAATGACCACTGAGGCAGTTGCAACCAAGACTAAGAAGAAGGTGCTGGTCAAGCGTTACAAGGGCGACAACGCTGCTCAGCGTGGCATCGAGAAGATGCTGAACGCCGGATGGGAGATCGAGGGGCAGTCGGGCCGCAAGCAGGCCTGGTCGCCCGTGACTGGCGTCTTCACCCGCAAGCAGGTCCACACCATCACGTTCGTCAAGGACGTCGAGGTGAAGCCGCTGACCTCCAAGCAGCGGGCCAGGCGCCGGTTTGGCTGGCGGCTCGCGGTCATCCTGTGGGCCGTGGTCATTCTCCTGGTCATCGTTTTGATCGCGTCGGTGGCCTGATGACCAGCCCTCTCAAGATCCTGGCCGCCGTAGTCGCGGCCGGCGCCATCGCACTCGGCGGCGGCGCCCTGGCTGGAGCTGCTACGCAGACGCCCGCTCTGAACCGGCCCGGCAAGGTCGAGTGGAACTTCGAGGCGCTGCTCTACCAGACGTTCCACACGCGGGACGTGTCGGAGCGCGGGTCGAGCCAGAACTTCAGCTGCCCTGGCTACTGTTCGCCATCGTTCGAGTACAACACGTACGTCGGGATCTTCGCGAACGCCACGCGGTCGGCGTACCACCTGTCGACCAAGCGGTTCCCGGCTGGCGCGTTCGGCAACTACCCGGTCCCGGTTGAGATCAAGGGGCGCCTCGTCGCTTGCGACAACGCGGAGCACACCTTCCTGGTCGCGTACGCGGGGACGGCGAACTTCAGCCTCGGCTGCCTGGCCCCGACGCCCTAGAGGAGGACGACATGACCAACCCTCTCAAACACCTCAGCCCCTCGCTGGCGATCTCGGTCGCCGCGCTCGCGCTGGCGGCCACGGGGGTAGGCGCGGCCACGCCGTATCTCACCAGCGGCTCGAGCATCCGCCCGGGGTCGATCCCGGAGCGGGCGCTCGTGCCGGCGCTGCGCGACAAGATCGACCACCCGACGGTCTCCGGCGAGATCCTCGGCCTCACCGAGGTCGAGCAGCCCGAGACGCTGCCCACCCAAACCGGCACGGCCATCACTAGCTACTGGGCGACGTGCCCGTCGGGCACCACGCTCATTTCCGGCGGCGCCGGCGCGGACAGTACCGCGAGCGATCAGGCCGTGCAGATTCTCTCCTCGGCCCCCGACCAAGCCAACAACTCGTGGTCGGTCGACGTGCGCAACTACACCGGTTTCACGGTCACGGTGTGGGTGACGGCCTACTGCGCGCGGCTGAGCTAGTGGCCGCGTCGTGAGGTACCCGTATTTTCTTCGGCCGAGGCCGGCGGCCGAGCTCGATGTCGTGCGCACCAAGGTCGATCTGCTTGGCTATGGTCCGCTGGGCATTCCGGTCACCGTGCCTGCCGGCTCACAGGGGACAGTCGTGCTGATTAGCATGGAGGTCGAGTTCGTTGATGGGCACGGTGAGACTTGGGCCATGCTGTCGTGCGACCCCGACCAGCTCTACGTGAAATGGAGGTGCCTCAAGTGAATATCGCCTACCAGCAGGAGCAGTTTCAGCCGCTCGTAGCCGTCCTTTGCACCGTCGGCGCCCTGGGCTTCATCGCGTTCGTGGTCGGGCTGTTCTGGCTGATGATCCGGTACTCCGCTGCCAAGGATGGTAGGGAGTGAGCCTGCGTCTCGTGCCGATTGACTGGCAGACGCTACGCGGGTTCATCGCCGAATGGCATCGTCACCATGCGCCGCCGGCTGGATGGAAATTCGGTGTCGGAGTGGCCGACGATGAGGACGTCCTGCGTGGAGTCGCGAGCGTCGGCAGGCCGACGGCACGCCACTTCCAAGACGGAATGACGCTAGAGGTCACACGTTCGGCGACCGATGGTTATCCCAACGCAAACTCGATGCTCTATGGCGCAGCTGCCAGAGCAGCATTCGCGCTCGGTTATCGGCGCCTGGTGACGTACACCCAGGAAGACGAGTCCGGGTCAAGCCTTCGCGGTGCTGGATGGCGCATTGTCGCGCAACGTCCGGCACGCCCCGGCTGGAACGTTCCATCGCGTCCACGCGAAGATCATGGCGTGGACCACATCGCTCGCACTCTCTGGGAACAACGTCTTGATGACCCATGACCCGAGAGCCGAGGAACTGCTGCGGCGTGCTCTGCCAATACTGGAGTCGACTCTCACGCGCGGACTCTTAGATGACGTCCGCACCAAGGTCGAGCAGCCGGCGTATGGTCCGTTGGGTATGCCGACCACCGTGCCGGCTGGATCGATTGGCACCGTCGTGCTGGTGAACCTCGAGGTTGAGTTCGCCGAGACCGACGGCATGCCGTACGCGTTCAGCTCGTATGACCCCGACCAAGTCGAAGTGAAGTGGAGGTACCTCAAGTGAAGACACCGCTACTGATGCCATTCATCAGGGCGCTTGACCGGATCGGACGGAGGCTCCGACTATGACCCGCGACCAGAGAGCCGAGGAACTGCTGCGGGACCTTGACGAGCTGGAACAGACGATCAGTGACGCTATCCGCGGACGTCATGCGGACCACGAGGACTTGGAGCGTCTGTGGCGCATCCGCGCCCACCTGGACGAGCCGCAGGGCGAGCCGGAGTACGTGTGGCGGGTGACCCGCATTGAGTCGGGATGGGTTGCGCATGTCGCGCTGGATGGGAAGACGGCCGCCGACTGCTACTCCGACTTGCCCGCATACCGCATCGAACGCGCCCAGATCGGGCCGTGGGAGACTCCTGCAAGGGCTCCTGAATCCGGGAGACGAAGGAACCCGTACAACGTGGTCGAGAGCGCCGGCAGAGCCTCGAGCTATGACCACATCGTCGCGACGCTCGATGGATGGGACCACGCCGAGCAGTACGCGGCCAACTGCCGGCAGATCTGGCCGCATCTGACTTTTGATGTGGTGGCAGTATAGTGCCGGCCGCGAACAATCTGGAGAAGTTCTGGAGCTGGGTCGACAAGTCGGCCGGTCCTGATGGCTGCTGGCCGTGGACCGGTCGGCTTGGTGGTGGATGCCGTGGTGAGCGCGGGCGGTTCATGATCCGCGGTAAGCGTCGGTACGCGCATAGCATCGCTTGTCAGTCCGAGCATGGCCCGTGCCCTGAAGGCAAGGAGTGCCGACACCTGTGTGGAAACCACATCTGCTGCAACCCGCGACACCTCGAGTGGAGCACCCACAAGGAGAACATGAGCGACCTGCTGGCGCACGGAACCCTGTCGCAGGCGAGGCTCGCCGCCGGCCAGGTAATCGAGATCCGCAGGAAGCTTGACGCCGGCCGCACACAGCGGTCGGTCGCGAAAGAGTACGGCGTGTCCCAGACAACCGTGTCGCAGATCAGCCGACACACCAGGTGGACGAACCTCGTGTTCGTGGTCGTGCCCGTCAAGCGATAGACTGCGTGACGGGTAGCAGCCCTCCAACCAGGGAGAACTCGTGAGTTACCGTTTGATGTCCGACTCCGTCTCGGGCGCCGTGGCGCCAGGAGTCGAACTCGTCGCCGCCTACGCCACCGGGTTCCCTGGCTCACAGGTGGCGTTCAAGACCCACCCAAGCCTGCGTCACGTACTAATCGTCCAGGCCAACGCGTATGTCAAGGCGACCGTTTGCGACGTCGAGTCAGGCGCAGCGACACCGGCGTTCTCCGCGGCCTGGGCCAGGTACATGCGTGCCACTCGGCAGAACGACTACCCCACGGTCTACGTCCAGGCATCCGGCAGTCAGTCGATCATCGACGCGTTCAACGCGATCCGCGAGCCACTCCCGTTCTTCTGGCTCGCAGACTGGGATGGAAGCCCAGCCGCCTACCTGACCAATAACGTCATCCCGGGCCCTGGCGACGTCGTCGCGCACCAGTACTTCGGTGGCGTCAACGTGTCGTGGGACCTGTCGGGTGTCGTCCGATACTGGCCTGGTGTTGACGTGATGCCGTACCACCCGCCGTCCCCGCTCATGGACAACGCGCAGTGGGTCTGGATCCGCTACACCTACATCCCGGACCACTTCACGACGCTCGCGGACCGCGAGCACGCGTGGGCCGAGTTGTCCGCCGCGCCGGCCAAGGCGAAGGCCCTGGTCCTGAAGTACGCCCCGCCGAACATCCGCTAAACTGCGGGACACATGCCCGCTCACCCGCCCCAAGAAAGGACGAACGTGAAAAGACTCTCCCGGTTCAACGCCGGCATCACTATCAACGTTGCTGAGGTGGACTTCCTCACCGGCGCGCTGCTCGTGGGCTTCTTCGCCACGTTGATCGCAGCCGTGGTCGACGCCGGCATCGGCAACAACGGCTTCTGGTTCTTCACCCAGGCTCAGTTGCTCTGGACTTCAGGCATCCTCGCCGCGGTACTCGTCGTGGTCAACGGCTTCGTTGCTGCGTTCCAGAACCTAGGCATCGGCGCCAACAGTGGCGTGCTCACGAAAGTCGAACACACCCTGTCGCTATACATTGGTTACTTCGCTGTCGCGGTTGCTTGGGTCGCCTCACTCTGGACACAGATCCAGGCAGGCGTGTCCGCCCTTGGTGTTTCGCCCTCCACCACAGCGGTGATCGGCGCGATGATCGCAGCTGCTGTGATCGTGAGCACTGCCCTGCAGAAGGCACTGCAGAATCTCGGCATCACGAAGGCGATTACCAATGTCAAGGCTGAGCGCCTCGCGGCCCGCCGCGCGGCCCGCGCAGAGAAGGCCAGATAGTCCGGCCCTGGACATGTTCCAGTTGGTAGAGTAGGGTTCAGCTGTACCCGCCCCAAGGAGGCCACCGACATGGATGACAACCTCGAGGCACTTGCCGACCTGGCCGGGGCCTACCGAGCCGCAATGATGGACGTCGAGCGCGAACGCGCCAGCCTTCACGATTCCATCCGCTACGCCGCCGAGCTCGGCTACAGCGCCCGCGAAATCATGGACGCGACCGGCCTCGAGAGCTCGAAGGTGTACATGATTATCAACAACCAGCCCTGCTCAGTGCCGGGTTGCACCAAGCGCATCAAGGCGCGCGGGCGCTGCTCCGCGCACTACGAGACGATGCGCAGGGAAGAAACCTACAAAGGAGCCTGAGATGGGGAGACCGAAGAAAGTGCTGAGCGCGTCGGGGCAGCTTGCCCTGGTCGAGCTTGAGACGGCGCGCGACGCCGTCAAGGACGCCAAGGAAGCGCTGTCCCAGATCGAGGCGTCCCGCGATGAGGCGCTGCTGCGCGCGGTGCGCAACGGCGTGCCAGCCGAGCGTGCGAGTCTCGCTTCTGGCATGAGTCGGACGTACGCGTACCACGTCTTTAACAGGAGGGGCGGCCGCTGATGGTCACCACGATCATCGAAAACGCGATGGCGATTGGTCTCCAGGAGAGCGTGGCCCCCGACGGGACTAAACTGCGGGCGCTGATCGTCACCTCGGACCCGTCTACCCGTTACGTGATCCAGATGACCGCCGACCAGGCGGCACAGGTGGGCAAGGGTCTCGCCGGTCAGAAGATCATCGAGGTGGCGCAGCCCGGGCAGGTGATCGGTGGCTAACCCCGAGGACATCCGCGGCAAGTTTCCAGACCTGGCATGGACGCCGATGGACTGGACCGACAAAGTGGTCGTCGTCTCTGGAAACCTCGAGACCGCCGACCGCGCCACCGTGTTGAGCCTCATCGCCGAGTCCGAAGGGTTCGGCGCCAAGGCGTTCTTCTTCCTGCACCCGGGGGAGACCATCGAGGCTTACTCAATCGAGCAGCTCGAGTCGATGCTCGACGAGCTCAAGGAACAGGACGAAGACGATGGCTAACTACAAGGTCTACCCGCCGACCTGGTCGTGGGAGAGAGATGGTTCCGAGGTCTCGGGCGAGGTCCTAGACATCCGCCACATGCCCGCCAAGACCAAGAACGGCCGTGAGTTCCGCGAGACGGACATTATGACCCTCGAGGGCCCGCAGGGCGAGGTCTCGGTGTTCCTGTCGCCGGCCGGCCTGCGCCGCTGGTTCCAGGAAGAGAACCCGCGGGTGGGCGATTACGTGAGCATCACGTTCGTCGGCTGGGAGCCGATACTCGACAAGGAAACGAACAGACCGAAACCCCATCCGGATGACCCCTCCAAGGTTTGGGAGATGCGGATGTTCTCGGCAACGGTCGACAGCCGAGAGAGCGACAACGTCGCCTCCGGTGCGCCGCCGCTGGGCGGCTCTCCGGCGCAGTCATCGTTCGACGGAGACTCAGATATTCCGTTCGCTCCTAGCTACGTCTGATGGGCACCGACATCATCACCCCTGCGGTCATCTCCCGGCAGCTACAGGAGCTTGGGCGCGAGCTCGACTTTCTGGTCAAACAGCTGAAGGAAGCTGATGTGGACGCCATCAACAAGCGGTCGGCAGCTGACACTGCCGAGTCGATGGCGTTCCTAGAGGCGGAGGGTAGCGTGGAGTCGCGTAAGCACACCGCAAGCCTCGCCGCATCCACCAAGGAGCACGAGGCGCAGATCGCCGAGGCGCTTGTGCGCCACCTGCGTCGCTCACTTTCCGCGGTTGAAACCCGTATCGAGATTGGGCGCTCTCTGGGCGCAGCAGTCCGTGCCGAGATGGCTGCGCTTCCCTACCAGGAGGGGTGATGGCTTACGCCGACCCCGTCATGGAGCGCGAATACCAGCGGGAGTGGAAGAAAAGGTGGCGCGAGCGCAACAGGGAAGCGCATCGAGCGAACGCGCGGGCTTACTACGCGAAGAACCAGGAACGGATTGGGGGTCAGCGCAAGCAGGTTCGCGAGAACAACAAGGAGCGCGAGGCCGAGTGGCAGCGCAGGAAATTATACGGTCTTCTGCCTGGAGAGTTCGAGGAGATGATGCAGGCCCAGCGCCACGCGTGTGCAATCTGCCGCGTGGCCCTCGATTCGTCGACCAAGATCCTGACTCCTCACGTAGACCACTGCCATGAAAGCGGTGTGGTTCGCGGGATTCTCTGCGGCAACTGCAACCACCTTCTCGGCAGGGCCAAGGATCGGCCGGAAGTTCTCGAGGCGGCAATCGCCTACCTCGTCCAAAATGCCCCGGACGATCAGAGGAGTACAGAGTGAAGAGGAACCACAAGATCGCAGCCGCCGCGGCGGCC
>JACTVF010000507.1 GCA_019695435.1 Methanoregulaceae archaeon
GGCGTCGCATAATGGATACAGCACCGCTGAACACGCTCGATATCATAGTTATACCGATCCATAAAATGCATCGTGCCGATGAAGAGCGCGTTCCAGTGGAATTCTCTCAGTGCGTCGAAATTCTGGCCAATCAGCGTTTTCCCGATCAGCTTCCAGAACTCTGCTGTGCTCCCCTTCTCACCTTTCTTGAACGATGCGTGGAGCTCTTTGACACCTTCAAGAAGCGTCGCATACTTGTTGATAGTGCCGCCCTTCTTAAGCTTGTTTGCCATCTGCTCGATCGCCGCAAAAAGGCTCTCCACGTCTACCATCCGGGTCACCGGTATCATCCCGTCCTTCGTGACAAAAACATAGGTCGCCGCACCGCAGTGCTCGTGAGCGGTGAAGCGCACCTGTGGCCGGCCGGTATAGGCCTCCACCAGATCAGAAAACGGCAGCACGCAGGGAACCGGGTAAAAATCGCTTTTCTTTAAGATGCCATCGGTCTGGGTCTCGATATTGCCGACAAGCTCTGGGATCGTGATCCGTTCCTTCTCAATATCCTCATCCTTTGCCGCACCGGTGAATGCCACGGGCTGGAAATTTACACCCCGCACAATCGAGATGTGATCGCCGGCAAATTTCAGGATTTTGCCCACTTCCTGATCATTTCTCCCCTTGATGATGGTCGGGACGAGCACCACGCCAACCCCGGCCTTATTCAGGTTCTCCAGCGCCTTGAGATGGATCTTTAAAAACGGGTTGGTTGCAGGTGAGACTCCATCGAAATGGAGATAGACCGTCGAAAGACCGGCATCCTTGAGCTGCTGGGCAAGGGCCGGGTTGTTTGCCAGTTTCACGCCGTTTGTTGCGATCTGCACCTGCGGGAATCCCAGTTCCTTTGCCTTTTTGACGATATCAACAAGGTCATCCCGCATGGTCGGTTCCCCGCCGGAGAACTGTACGGCAGGCGTCGGCACGGGTTTCTCATTTCTGAGTACCTGCATCATGGTGATGATCTCGTCAAAGCTCGGTTCGTACACAAACCCGCAGGCACGGGCATTGGCAAAACAGAAATCGCAGTCGAGGTTGCACCGGTTGGTCAGGTCGATATTTGCAAGGAGCGTTCCCGAATGGTGATTGCTGCACAGGCCACACGCGGTAGGACAGTTATCTGAGGTCACCGGGTTCTGGGGATTGGTCACACCGCGACCAACCGCATCATAGTGAGCAAAACGGTGGTACATCTCCGGGTCGGACCAGTAGATATGCCGGAACTTGCCATGCTCGGGGCTCTTTGAGTAACCTTAATCTTTTTATCTGCTCTTTATTAGAGGTATTGGAGTGCTACATTATTAGTGCTGAGTCATTCATAATACCATTGCTTTCGACACTGCTCGCCGCATTCTGGATCATGGTTCCTGCCTATGTCCCCAACCCTGTCGCGGCACTCTGCGGCGGCGGGACACCAATAGATTTTGACAAAAACTATGCCGACGGCCGCAGGCTCCTTGGTGAGGGCAAGACATACCGGGGTCTCATATGCGGTGTGCTTGCCGGCATCGCAGTTGGGGCATTGCAGATCTGGCTCGCCGGTACCTATGGCTGGACATTCCTGCCGCAGCACACGGCGGCCTCGATCGTCCTCCTCTCGCTCGGGGCACTCCTCGGGGACATGGGAAAGAGTTTTATAAAAAGGCGGCTTGGGAAAAACCGGGGAGATTCATGGCCGATCGCCGACCAGTATGACCTGGTTGCCGGTGCCTTTGCCCTGATGCTTGTCTTTGACCCCTCATGGCTCTTCTCAAACATTACGCTGCCCGTCCTCATCGTGATCCTGATCCTGACTCCGATCCTCCACCGTGCGGTTAACATTATCGGGTACCTGTGCGGCGTCAAGAAGGAACCCTGGTGAACACCCATGAATGCACTTGCAGATCTCCTTATCAAACACAAGGCCATCGAGTTCGGTGACTTTACCCTTGCTTCCGGCGCAAAAAGCCGGTACTATGTCGATGTGAAAACCGCGGTGACGCACCCTGAATTTCTTGCGGCGATAGCACAGGAGATAGTAAAAAGGTACGACTTTGATGTCGTGGCCGGGGTTGCCGTCGGGGGGGTGCCACTGGCGGTCGCAACGGCGCTTGCCGCTCAAAAACCCTTTGCAATCATACGGGCAGAAGAGAAAGACCATGGCAAGAAGTCGTTGATCATCGGAGATGTAAAGGGAAAGGATGTCCTCCTTGTTGAGGATGTCACCACGTCGGGTGGATCGGCCCTCTACGGGATTTCTACGCTGCGGAACGCGGGCGCACGGGCTGATCGTGTTGTCACCGTGGTCGATCGGGAGCAGGGCGCAGCGGCAACATTAAAAAAGCAGGCCATCGATCTCTGCCCGCTTGTCCGGGTCAGCGAGATTCTCTGACTCATACTCCCCGAAGCGTAAACCATTTTTAACAACAAGAACCCATGTGATGGATGATGAAGATCCTCGTTGTTGGTGGCGGAGGACGGGAACATGCCATAGCATCTGCGCTCTCCCGAAACAGCGAGACTGAAATCTATTCCGTAATGGCAAGGAAGAACCCTGGTATCGCCCGGATCGCAAAGAAAGTCAGTCTCACAAAAGAGACGGATCTCGCCCGGATCGTGGCGTTTGCCGGTGAGACCGGGGTCACCCATGCGTTCATCGGCCCCGAAGCCCCGCTTGAGGCCGGCGTGGTTGACCGGCTTTCCGCGGCGGGGGTGGCGTGCGTCGGCCCGACAAAAGCGGCGGCACGTATCGAAACCGACAAGGCGTTCTGCCGGGACTTAATGACGCACCATCATGTCAGCGGCAACCCGGCCTACCGGGTCTTCCACGACACAGCCGAAGCAATCGCGTTTGTGCAGGACCACAACGGGGATCTGGCGATCAAGCCCATCGGCCTCACCGGTGGGAAAGGTGTCCGGATCATGGGAGAGCAGGTGGGTCTTGCCGGTGCCATCGACTATATACGACAGATCAACGGAGAAGTTGTTCTCGAAGAACGACTCAAAGGCGAGGAGTTCACCCTTCAGGCATTTGTCGACGGGTTCCATATTGTCCCCATGCCGCTCGTGCAGGATCACAAAAGGGCGTTTGAAGGCGACACCGGGCCCAATACCGGCGGTATGGGGTCGTACACGATGCCGGATCACATGCTCCCCTTTGTGAGCAGGAAGGATTACACCGCCGCCCTCTCTATCATGGCCTCGGTCATTGCCGCGATGGCAAAAGACGGGTATCCCTACAAGGGTGTCCTGTATGGCCAGTTCATGAATACGTCAGAAGGACCCAAGGTAATAGAGTTCAACGCCA
>JACTVF010000064.1 GCA_019695435.1 Methanoregulaceae archaeon
CGAGGTGTAGGGCATTTTCCCGGAGAGCCCGCCCATCTTCTCGATGTCCCGGGTGTGCGTGGCGTGCACCACCGATCCCGCCGTGAGGAAAAGGAGGCTTTTGAAGAGCGCGTGGTTGAGGGAATGGAAGAGCGCCGCAAGCAGGCTGAGCGTCGCAAGCACCGCGAGTCCCGAGCAGGAGAATATCACAAAGAGGCCGATGCCGACAAAGATGATGCCGATATTCTCGATACTTGAGTACGCCAGCATCCCTTTTATGTCGTGTTCCTTGAGCGCGTATATCACGCCGAGCACCGCTGATGCAATGCCGGCAATGAGGATCAGCATGCCCCACCAGAGTTCAGGAGAGAAGACCGTGATAATGAACCGGAGGAGGCCGTAGACCGCGACCTTGAGCATCACGCCCGACATCAGTGCCGAGACAGGTGACGGGCTTGCCGGGTGAGCATAAGGGAGCCACTTGTGGAACGGGATGATCCCCGCCTTGATGGAAAACCCTGTAAAGAGCGCGAGGAACGCGGCAGTGACAAGAGGCAGTGATGCAGGAGTGGCGTGCAGCGGGGCGATCGCAAACGAACCGGATGCGTAATAGAACCCGATGATCCCCAGCATCACGAAAAGCGTGGAGAGGTGGGTCATGACGAAATAGAAAATTCCGGCTTTTCTTGTTTCTTCCTGTGTATACTCGTACATGACAAGGAAAAAGGAGGTGGCTGCCATCAGTTCCCAGAAGAGCAGGAACGAGAGGGTGTTTTCAGAGGCGACGATAAGCGCCATTGCGAGCACAAACAGGCTGATGCAGCCGCAGAGCAGGTTCCGGCGGTTCCCGCCTTCCATGTGCTCAATATATCCCATCGTGTAGACTGCAACGCAGGCAGAGACACTTCCGATCAGGAACAGGAAGAACGCGGCGAGACGATCGATGAAAAACTCTACTGAAAAGCCGGGGAACAGCTGCCATGCTGCAGGTGTGAAAGGTACACCGGTGACAAGGATGATAAGTGAGAGCACGGCAAGGAGGAGTGAGGCCCCGGCGGTGCAGGCAAGCGAGAGGGTGCAGATGATCCGGGTATCCCGTGCTGTGCCCAGCAGGGAAATGACGGTGCCGGCAAGGAAGAGCGCGACAAGGGCGTAAAAAAGCAGGCTTAACATCATATCCTCCTTACGATCCTTCGTCTTGTGGATCCCCGCATGCGCAGTTGACGTGGTAATTCATCAACCGCGCATATATTCCGGTACCTGGATCGGGGCGTCATCATACATTCCCTGTTATGTATTCTGTTCACTATTCCCGGCAGACGGATCGCGCTTCATGGGGCAGACATCGATCCCCGCAAGGTTGCCCATGCAGAACCCGAACCGGTCCCGGATCGTTTTTGGGAGCTCGGGTTCCGGGATCGGGTAAAACCCCATCTCGCCATAAAAGTCCATGAGTTCCGTCTTTGCGTGCATGTACAGCGTCTCGTGCCGGCCGCACTCCACGATCAGTTGTTTCATGACCGACCGGGCAAAACCCCGGCGCCGGTACTCATCGAGCACGTACACACCGTCCACTTCAAAGCCGTCCGGGTGCCGGGAGCAGCGCGCGACGCCCACCAGCTGCGTCCCGGCAAACGCAGCAAAAAGCCGGTCCGTTGCGGCATCTGCCTTCTGCTGGTGGTAGTGGATCCAGAGTTCTTCTTCGGCCCGTACCATCTCGTGGGGTGAGAGTTCCCGAACATCGACGGTGCCGGTAACCGGGTGAACTGCCTCGGCATGTCCCGATGTGAAGAAATGCTGCTGGAGCCGGTGAATAAGACTGGGGCGGAAGGCGACAAAACTCCCGCACTCTTCTCCGGCAAGTGCATAGAGTACCAGCAGTGTTGTATCTTCTCCGGAGGGTTCCGTTTTTATTCCTGCGGACTGTGCTGGCGTACGGTGACTCCTCCGGGGTATGGTGAGATGGGTGTTGTAATGCGCCCGGAGTTCCCTGCCCCGGCCATCACAACACAGGAGGTCTAATTAATTTTATTTGCTCTACCATATAGATTTTGGTTGTTTTGCAGAAAAGGAACCGCACCGGACTGATGCCCGGCCCGTAAAATTGCATCATAAAAAGACGAGCTGTGATAAACCTGCCTTTATTCCCGGGTCCGGGTTCTTCAAGGGTACAATCTCTTTCATGCGCGTTTGGGAAGTCTTTTTTCGCCGCGCTTGTAAATACAACGAGATTATCGGTCAAAATGACAGGAACCCGGAAATTCTTCCGCAAATTCAGCGTTACAAAAAATGACAATATTTAAGGCATCCCCAAGGGGAGTAAACATCACTGTGGACGTGCATGTGTGCAGTCAGGAATGCTGACATGATTGACAACCTGCTTTTGGGGAATTACAAATTCCGTGAATCTGATTTTACGCCGAATATCGATCACTACCGCGAACTGGCAAGCAGCCAGCACCCTTCAGTGCTCTGGATCGGGTGCTCGGACTCGCGGTTACAGACCGGACATATCACTCAGGCAAAAGCCGGGGAACTTTTTATCCAGCGCAATATTGGCAACATTGTGCCGATCCATGACTGGAACTTTGCAACGGTGCTTGAATATGCGGTTTCCCACCTCCATGTGAGCGATGTTGTGATCTGTGGGCATTCCAACTGCGGGGCGATCCGGGCACTGGATCATGAGAGCACGGACTCGTATATTCCGCTCTGGTTAAACAATGCCCGCGATGCAAAAACACGGGTGGATAAAACGATCCCCCCGCCAAAGACTGTACAGGAACAGGAAGAACGCTATAGACTCATCGAGCAGGAAAATGTACGACTCCAGATCGAGCATTTGCATACATACCCGCTTTTAAAAAAGGCGGTGGACGATCAGAAGGTAGAGGTCCACGGGCTCTATTACGATCTCGGGACCGGGGTGCTGAGCCGTATCTGCTGAAGAAGAAATGCTCTTTAAAGGCACGCATCGATCTCGTTTTTTATCCGGTCGAGCGCGATCCTCCCGATCCGGGTGAGTTTCCCGTTCACAAGAACCATCGGAATCGGCGGGTAATCCTGTTCGAGGATTGCGCGGATGTGTGGAGGTACTTCGTCATCGATGAGCGTGAGCCTGAGCTCCACTTTGTCGCCGTAGGTCTCTTTAAGGACGGCCTTGAGCGCATCGAAGGCTTTTGAGAGTTTTCCTGACGGGTGGCATTCGGAAAGGCCGCAGGTCCGGTTCGCGTCGCAGGGAAACGGGGAACAGTCTGAATATTTCAACCCGACAATCTCGACAAGGATGGGGTCACTCATGTACGATAGGTTGGCGCGAACGGTATTTTTAGTATTGGGAGGGGTGCAATGGCGGGTTTGTCCACCCCCCACACGGAACTGGCCCTGTCTTTTTACCGGAATCCTCATATTGCAATCCGATCTTTTTTCAGGGAACTCAAGCGATCGGGCCGAATATTTTTTTTGAAAAGTCCGGCAACCTCAACAGACTTTTTTTGAAAAGTTCAGCTGTCGAGCCGGTCATTTTTCAGAAAAAGAACGTCCCGGCAATTTTTCAAAAAAGATCGCCCCCCCTGTCCCCCGCTTCACGCTCCGAAAAAAAGAAAGCCGGACCCCCGTAACTCAAATTGAAGGGGGGGTGCCATCATTATTTCAGTTTCCTGATCTGTTCTTCGCGTGGAGTTTCAACTGCGGAGGGCCGCACCCTTACCTGTGTTTTCACCGTCGTAGGAAATCCTGCCAGAATGCCCGTTTACCGGCACATCCGGGCCCGTAAAACTGCCCGATCGACTCGCCCCAAAATTCGTGCTTTTATATTGGTCTATTTGTCAAAATAAGCCCAAATTGAACCCCATATAATGCCCATAATCGGGTCATATCGGCCCATTTCGGGCCACTGTTTTCAGGATCAACCGAAAACTCATACGGGCCTGAGATCGGCCTTTAAAATCGCGATACGTGAACCTTTTATTTTGTCCGATTACAAAAATACGGCTGATTTGAGCTTATTTTGAAACGGAGCCCGATACGGGGTTCTTTTAATCTGAAAAAGGGCAATCTGAGGCCAGATTGAGCCCGGAATAGGGCAGAGCAGTACCCCTCCCTGAACGCAAACAGGATGGGGTGGGCATCATTCTCCCCCCTTTGCCCGCTCAAAATGTTCACAAGGATTTTCCGGCTTTTCCGGAAAATTGGATAACCTTGCCGGCCTTTTTCCGGAAAGATCCATAACTCTCACGAACTTTTTTTTGAAAATCTCAGCAACTGAGCTGGCTTTTTTCCGGAATTGCCGGCTCTTGACCCGAACTTTTTTGAAAATCTCAGTAACCGATCCGATCTTTTTTGAGAATCCTCAGCTCGTGACCCGTTCTTTTTTTGTAATCCTCAGCACCCTGACCGGACTTTTTTGCTGCACGGGCGCACGGTCCGGAATGCCTCCGTCGGAGGATATAATGATTATCCGTGGATCGGGCCCGTGGGAGGGGCGGGCGGTGCCGATCTTTTCTGAAAATTCTCAGCAACCCGATCGATTTTTTTTGCAATTGCCGGGTCGCGGGTCAAACATTTTTTAAAATCCTCAGCAACTTGCTCGAACTTTTTTGAAAATTGCCGGCTCGTGATCCGATCTTTTTTCAAAATGCTCAGCAGCTCGATCGATCTCTTCTGAGAATTGTCCGCTTGCGACCGGAAGTTTTCAAAGAAAAAAGTGGGTGGCTGTACGGATCTACCAGTTCTGGAAACGGATCCAGAAGATGGGGGCTTCGCCCCATACCCCCATCAGCGAGCAGTGCCGCCGCCCAAGAGGCCCGATGCGCACATGTTCATTTGAGATTGCCGGCCATCACCTGTTTGATCATCTCCATCGCTTCCTGGATAGTCTCCCTCGCATCCTCCCGCTCGATCCGGTAGAGTTTCTGCAGGGGAACCAGTGCCCGTGGATCCCCGAGCATGCCCAGTGCCCAGGCAGCTTTTGTCCGCACGCGTGCATCGTCATCCCACAGGGTGTCAATTAACGGCTCCACGGCCCGGGGATCTCCCAGCCGTCCCAGCGCTTCCGCCGCATTCCACCGCGTCCCTTCATTATCATCGGAGAGCTTTTCGATCATGATTTCAAGAGTGTTTGGCGTAGCCTGTCACCTTCGCCGGGCGGTTGATTGTTCCTATGTGGTGCATGGGGTGAGAAGAAGGTTCTGTCAGGGTATCCGCAGTTCCCGGAATCTGATACTTCAAAGAAAAGTCACTGCCTGCCTAAACACCTGACAGAACCTGCGAGATTTCTATGCGAGAGAAAAGAGAGATCCCCGGAGCGATGGACAGGTGCGATGACTCCCGCCGCTCCCGAAGGGACGCCCCCGCGGCGGATCACGTGAGAAAGAGCCCGAACCGGCACTTGCCCCGCCGTGCCCCGAGAGGGGCCCTGAGGCGGGGAGAACTCACACAAGAGCTCACTACATTAAGCCATTGAGCCGGACGATCCAGCAATACGTTGATCACCCCGAATACAAGTATGATAGCAATGAGGGATTTTTAGAGCGAAAACGCATTCACGTTTCTGAAGTTGTCCATATCGGAAAAGAGGCCATTAATATCGAGGATGAGCCGCTAGATGGTGGAAACGTTCAGGTATTCAGAGATAATGAGAAAGAACGACGGAGGATTGTTGAGATGCGGCAATGTGATGCGGAACGGCTGGGGATTAACCGGGGAACGTGATGGAGAATTAAACACATGAAGGAACATGACAGATAATTAAAAGGGAATAATTAAAAAGAGAACGATAAAACTACAAACCATGGAAATTTTATACAAAATAAAATGTGAAGTGCCACTTCGTGTTTCTTGGCATGGTTACGCCCCAACAGATTCAACTGAGTGGATTAAATTACCAATTAAAGATAAAGTTGTCGCTAAAATTGGAATGACTCATGCCCTCATAGCAATTTGTGGTTGCGATAAAGAATCAAAAGATCTAACTAATACCACTTTTTCTTCAGATGGTTTAATCATTGAAATTGAGGGTTGTTGGCCTAAAGAAATCTCTGAATTGTTAAGAAAACCTGAATTTTTAAGGGCTCCATTAATAGAGAATGATTTGTTAAAAACATTCAGACAGGATATTCAAGAGATTCTTGAACAAATTTCATTTAATCTAATCGATAACATTCGAAATTATTTTGGACAATGGTGGCTTTCTGAAAATTTTCCTTTCGATGAAAATTCATTTAATGATACATTTTGGCGGGATAGTGATGGAGAATGGAAACGAATATATCCAAAAACAATAGTTCTTAAGTGTCCCGTGCGCCTTTTCGGCCTTTCCAAAAGAGACTGGCAAGAATTGGGAACACGACTCCAAAAACCAACAAAAGTTAATATGTTCGGTACAATGATGGCCAATGCAAAAGCTCATTTGGATAACAATGATGGACGTGTGGCTATCGTAGAATCAGTATGTGCACTTGAATCTGCTATTAAACAATATATTCCATCTTTATTGGCAGAAATGGTTGAACCTCCAATTCCTGAAGGTTTACTCGATAATGCTGTAAAAGAAATGGGTTTACGGTTAACAGCAACCATAATTTTCGTGCATTTATCTAAAAAATTAAATCTAGATTCGGATAATTGTTCAAAATGTTTGCAGGCAATTGAGATTAGGAACAATATAGTTCATAATCAACAACGAGCCATTCCCGTTAATGATGCGAGGCAATATGTGGGAGCAATCGATCAGATAATTAAATCAATAAATGCTCCGGGAAATTAGGGCAGCAACTCCATCTTGAAAGATGCAACACGAATATCGGGTTCGCAAAATGAGAAATGAAAGGGAAAGGAAATTTTAAATTATGTATAAAGATCATCCATTGTTTCAACAGATTTCTAATGATACAAAAATTTGGAGATATTTAAACAAAGAAAAAATTTGTTCACTATTACAAAAAAAATCCCTTTTTTTTGCTAAAGCTAGTGTTTTAAAAGATGCTTTTGAGGGAAGGTATCCACACAAATATCCAAAAAGTGAGGGCGCTGCTTTCGGTCGAGCTGCCTTTGGTCGAACACGTTTTGGTCAAAGTCAAAATTATATCCCAAAGGAAATGAAAGATTTAGTCTATATCTGTAGTTTTACGATAAACGAATATGAAAGTGAAGTTTTATGGAAAAATTATTTGCAGGGATCTGAAGGTGCGGCTATTCAGACAACTCTACAAGGATTAAAATCGTGTTTTGATGCTAGTGAGGAAGAGGAAATCTTCATTGGAAAAGTTGATTATTTGGATTACAACTCGGAGTCATTTAATGAAGAATCAAATCTCTTTTATCCATTTTTACACAAAAAGGTGGAGTACATCCATGAAAGCGAATTAAGAGCAATAACAACCAGATTTTTACCCAGTCGCGAAAAAATTGTCAATGGTATTTTTATTCCAATATCTCTCCAAAATTTACTTGAAAAAATTGTATTATCTCCTAGTGCATCAAAAGATTTTGAAGAACAATTGACTTCATTATGTACGAATAAGGGCTTGGAGAACATGGTAATCCATTCAACGCTTGAGGATAAACCTAAATGGTGAAATCTCCCTTATTGACAGTTGAAATTTCATTTGCGCGAACCCATGAACCAGAACAGTGATATCAGAAACGATGGGTTGCAAAATGCGAGATACCTATAACCCACTTTTAGAATGCGAGGGTTGAGATTCGAACCCAAGAACACCTATGAAACCAGGCCCTCAACCTGACGCCTTTGACCTGACTCGACTATCCTCTCTTGATTGAACAATCTCACACGA
The DNA here is from genome assembly GCA_019695435.1 of Methanoregulaceae archaeon. Lineage (GTDB taxonomy): Archaea > Halobacteriota > Methanomicrobia > Methanomicrobiales > Methanospirillaceae > Methanoregula. The sequence continues at coordinate 7,776 of JACTVF010000064.1, forward strand.
CATCAACCCGAAGAATCCCCCGCTCCCGTATCTGTCCCAAAAAAAGAGAGCCCCCATATTCTCGGGCAGGTCTCTTCAGAAAAAAATTCAGACAAACCGCTCGAACCGCTCTTTTGAAGCCTTGCAGATCGGACAGACTCCCGGCGGCTGCTCGCGTGCGCAGAGATACCCGCAAACCCGGCAGCGCCAGACCGGAAGCGGAAAAACGGGCATGGCTGTTGTCGAAACGATCTTAACCGCAGGGTACTTTCCCCGTTCAGAGCGGGGCGGGCGGCGTTCGGGTATGGGTGCGACTTTCTGTTTTCCCGAAGCGATCGCCTCGTTCACGTACAGGGCGCAGTAACAGGTGCCGTGCTCCTCAATATCTGCATCCCGGTAATCACAGGGGCAGATGATATCGAGATCCTCTTCTTTTTTACCGGAAGCGAGGCGGCAGGGGCAGGCACGGTACCCGTACCGCTGCTCGTTTTTTAACAGGCCACGGATAAGATTTTTTACAAACTCTTCATCCGGGTTCAGCCGGTACCCGTTTTTTTCAGCATCGGCCTTGAGCGTCCGGTATCCGGCATCGATGGCCATCTCCGTAATTTCGGGGACATTCATGCCGCTAACGCCTCCCGGATCTCCTGCTCGCGGAATCCCACGATTGCACGTTTGTTATCGATCACAAGCGTGGGAAACGATCCGCTGGGATTCCACCGCTCTACTGAATCCATTGCCGAATCCTGTTCTTTCCCCTCAAGCAGATCGACGTACTCGTAATCGAATGCAATGCCGAGTTCCTCCAGCAGTACCTTTGTCTTGTGGCACCACTGGCAGGTCGAGAGCGCGTACAGCATGACGGCACCCTTGTTTTTTCCGTTCACGTGCGTTGGCGTTGTAAAACACCTTTTTATGAAAGAAAATTGAAGCCTGTACTATATAACAATGGGGATACGGGCCAGCGTAGTTCAGAAGTGAGGGTTTGAGATTGTGTCGTACCCTGATCTGCAGCTGAATCTCAAATAAGGTTCAGGGTTGTTTGTCGGGTTTGTTCGTTGGTTCATGGCGGCAGAATCCTTAGTGCCCAAGAGAGGCCGGTGAGGGTTCCCCAGAGAGTTCTTTCTGTCCTTTGCATCAGCGTTAATAACTAATTCGGCACATAAAGTATGGACATCATGAAGGCGGTTCTGGGATTTGAAGACGGGGACTTTGTTGTCGGTGAAGGATTCGGGGTGAAAGGTGAATGTGCAGGTGAACTGGTCTTCAACACCCAGATGACCGGGTACATGGAATCTCTTACCGATCCGAGTTATTTCGGTCAGATCCTGATGTTCACCTTTCCCCAGATCGGCAACTACGGCGTCGATCCCGTAAATTTCCAGAACCCGCACGTATGTGCGCTGGGGTGTATTGCAAAAGAGATCTGCGAGAAACCGGAACATCAACCTTCCATCAGAACTTTTTTTGAAGAACATAACCTCCTCGGGATGACCGGTGTCGATACCCGTGCGCTGACCATCAAGGCCCGGGTGCACGGCACGATGCGGGCTGCCCTTGTGGTGGGAAGTGATGACGGTGCATATGCAGTTGCACGTGCACAAAAGACGCCGACCATCTGCGATATCGTCCCCATCCCCGAGGTTTCCTGCAAGGAACCCTATCATATCCCCGGTACCGGGAAACGGATTGCCGTGATCGATCTCGGGATCAAAAAGAACATGCTGACGAGCCTTTCAAAACGGAATGGGGATCTGTATGTTTTTCCGTACAATGTCACATCAGACGAGATTATGGCCTGCAGGCCCGATGCCCTCTTCGTGAGTAACGGCCCGGGCGACCCCAAGCAGGCCCCGGACGCAATCCACTGCATGCGGGACCTTCTCGGAGATTTACCCATTTTCGGGATCTGTATGGGCAATCAGGTCGCCGCACTAGCGATCGGCGGGGACACCTACAAACTCAAGTTCGGCCACCGGGGGGCAAACCAGCCGGTGCGGTACAAAGACGGCCGGATTTTCATCACCACCCAGAATCACGGGTTTGCGGTGGATGCCGGGTCCCTGCCGGAAGGATGCCATGTTTCCTATACAAATGTCAACGACGGCACGGTGGAGGGGTTCGAGAACGAGGATCTGCGTCTGACCACCGTGCAGTTCCATCCTGAAGCCCACGGGGGACCCCGGGATACCGAGGCACATTTCTTTGACGCGCTCTTCCGGAGGCTGGCGTAATTGCCCCGGCGGACAGATATTAAAAAGGTGCTGATTATCGGATCGGGACCGATCCAGATCGGCCAGGCGGCAGAATTCGATTTCTCCGGTTCCCAGGCCTGCCGTTCCCTCCGGGAAGAGGGTATCGAGATTGTCCTTGTCAACTCCAACCCGGCGACGATCATGACCGACCCGGAAATGGCAGAAGCGATCTATATCGAACCGTTACGGGCCAATATCATTGCAAAGATCAT
>JACTVF010000065.1 GCA_019695435.1 Methanoregulaceae archaeon
CATAATCCCCTGCGTCGCTCCTTTACGGATCAGGAGGTTGACGATACCGGTGACCCTGCGGGTGCCCAGCAACCGGCGCAGGTCCGTCTCGCTCGCCCTCCGGTGGGTGGCAAGGAAGGTGAGGATCTTCTGCTCGTCAGGAGAGAGCGCCATGCTCTCGCAGATGGCCTGCACCGGCCGCAGTGACGCAGCCTTTTTTTCCGTGCGGGGCGCATTTACGACCGGACAGTCCGTGAGCATCTGCACCTTCGTGCGGTGTATCAGGCTAAGAAAATTGTCAGGACGACAGTCGCGGGAATATGCGGGCAGCACGTCGATACCGCAGAGGCAGTTGCGCATACAGGCGGCATAGTCCTCCCGTGACAGCGCATCGGCGGCCGCGCTCAGGTACGCGGCGGCAAGGCACTCCCGCTCTGCTGACCCGAGCATCTCCCGACGCTCTTCAAGGCGCCGGATCAGCTCTTTTGTGAGCCGTCTCATCCGGTCCAGAGATCCGTCTTCTTTTGTCACCGTAACCGCAACACGGCTGAGATCGGTCAGTTTCCTGACGTTTGCGAGGATATAGAGCAGCACCTTCTCGCACTCGCGGTCATCTCCTTGATCGGCAAGGAATTCTGCATACGGGAGCCCACCGTTTAAGTAATCGGCGCGGTATGCCCGGTAATACCAGGATCGCGTTTCGCTGGTATTCCCCAGTTCGCGGTACATCTCTGCCGTCTCTATAAGAGAGACCACGTTTGTATCGCCCGGGACAAGCGCAAGAAACCGTGCAAGCGCCTCTTCCTGCGGGAACTGCGCATTGATATACCGGCGGTACGACCGGAGGATCCGCCTGAGGGTTCCTGTGGGGCATGGCTTGTCCAATGCCTCCCGGATCAGGTTCTCGTATGCCGGAATGGCGTTTGCATGGTCGCCCAGTGCCGCAGACAGTTCGCAGGCGATGAGCCGGTACTCCGGCCGGTCGTCAACAGCGATCAGTTTTTTTACCGTGGCAAGTGCCCGGAGATATTCTCCCCGCTCCTGCAACAGGAGGGTGTAATCCAGATAGATGAGGGGATTGGGGTTCTCTTTGAGAAACGATGCGTAGGCCGTGGAAGCATCTGTAGCGTCTGCACGGGCCAGTGCAGCAAGGTATGACCGGTGGATGGCCGGGTCGTTTCCCTCATCCCAGAGTGCCCGTGCCTCGCCGGCCGCTTCACGGTATCTCCCGGCTGCGCAGAGTGCCTCCGCATATTCCCGGCTTTTTGTGAGCACGGCTCCGGGGGACTGGTACAGGGCACAGGCCTCCTCTGCCCGCCCCGTCCGGGTGAGTGCAGCGGCCAGGTGCCGGCAATCGTCGGGCCGTTTCCCGAGCGCATAGAGCCTTTTTAAGACCGGGAGTGCCCCCCGGTCATCATTTCGTGCGATGAGACTGGTCGCATAACTGCGCAGGGCGTCCTGGTTGTCGGGATCGAGCCGGACTGCGGCCGCATACTCTGCGATCGCCCCGTCATCGCCCCGCTGTTCGAGCACCTTTGCAAGGTAACTGTGGACATGGGATGACTCCGGCATCTTCCGGGCGAGATCCCGGAAATACACCTCCGCATCCTCGGTTTTTCCCAGTGCGAACAGGTTGGTGGCGGCAAGGACTTCAAGGGCAGGATCCCGGGTCGTTTCGAGCAGCCGGTTGCACAGCGCAAGCGATTCTTGGTACAGCCCCTCGTTGTACAATCTGAAAGCATCTTTATTCTGGTCGTCTGCGGTTTCCGGTATCATGGCGTGTCCGGGTGGAGCCGGACTTTGAGGAGACCGGTGAGCATACGGATCATATCTCCTTTCCTGACCCGGGAATCCCCCTTGTTCTGCCATGCGATGGGAACCTCCTCGATCCGGTACCCGGCCCGTGCCATCCTCCAGATCAGTTCGACGTCAAACTCAAAGCCACGTGCCCTGAGGTGAGGTAGTACAGCATCGACCGCGGATTTTTTAAAGACTTTTGCCCCGCACTGCGTATCGTGGAAGGAGAGCCCGAACAAGAGCCGGATAATCAGGTTGAAGCCCCGGCTCTCCAGCCTACGCAGCCAGCCCTGCCGGATCGCGAGCGTCGAACCCGGGACCCAACGGGAGCCGATCACGGCGTCAGAAGAGGAAAGATGCCCGAAGAGCCGGCACATCTCATCGATGCCGGTGGAGGCGTCCGCATCCACGTACCCTACGAGCGGTGCCTGTGCGGCAGTAAGCCCCGCGATCACGCCCCCCCCTTTCCCGAGCCGGGTGGAAAAGCGCAGGCAGCGGATGGAAAGTGCGGGGCGGCTTTGTGCTATCGTCTCCACCACGTCTGCCGTGCGGTCGTTCCCGTCGCAGACGAAAATAAGCTCCCCGTCGAACTGCGTAACAGACTCAAAGAGACATGCAATCCGCTTTTCCTCGTTGTAGGCGGGGATGACAAGGCTGTATCTGATATCGGGGGAACAGGGCATGGCAGGCAGTAACTCGGTGCTCCCTTCTGCCAACCCAAAAAAATCCCCGGGCGACAGCGGTGCAATCCTGTACCGTTGGGCTAATATTGCCAATAATATTACTGGTGTTTGCTCAGGTGCCGAGCAAGTGCCGTATCCTTATGGTATTTCTCTGCAATGGTAAGCGCGATTGCCCGGAGGGCCTGGTGATCCATAAGGCAGCTCTCGGGAGGCGGTGATTTCCGCAGGATAGCGGAGGTGTTCTCGGTTACCTGGATAAGTTCGGTTGCGATCAGCGCGTCGAGCCAGATTAAGTCGGCGAGCATGCTTTTGAGTTCCGTATCTTCCATAGTTCCTGTTGTAAGGAATACCAGTATTTAAATGAAAGGTAATGCCGGGAAAAAAGAACAGTCCGGTAGATCCTAACCCCGCCACCGGAAGTACGGGATACCGTCGATCACCCTGGATTCGATCTTCTTTTCCTTAAAGAGAAGCGGCGTAAGCAGCGTCAGGTCGGCGATGAACACATCGAGATGTTTTGTGCGGTTCATACCGGGACCGATGAGTACTTCCTCGATCTCGTGAAGCGAGTATGCCGTGTCGGGATGTCCCTTAAGTAGGGCCTCGATCCCGTTTATCCCTTCGGTGCCTTTTTTAAACTCGTCTGCTGAAAGAGGCATATCCTGAACCACCGGTTCACCGTTTACGGTTTTTGATCTCATATAGGTTAGGGAGGGATCCGCCTAACATCCATGACGACAACCTTAATCCCCTACCATTCCAGACATCTCCCCCGGAATACCATGACCTATCTGGATAACATACGAAAAGACGGGAAATATGCGAATCCCTTCTTCTGCCTGACAGGGATAGAGGTCGTCTTTGCGGAGGAAGGCAGGGCCGTGCTCAAAATGGCAGTCCGCCCCGATATGCTCAACGGCGTTGGCTGGCTGCAGGGGGGGATGCTCGTGGCGCTTGCCGACGAGGCGATGGCACTTGCACTCTACCCGATGCTGGAAAAGACTGAGGGGATAGCGACTATCTCTGAGTCCACGAGTTTCATCAAGGGCGTACGGGACGGTGTGATACTTGCCGAGGGCCGGGTGATCCGGAAAGGGCGTCGGGTCGCGTTTTGCGAGGGGGAGGTCAAAACTGACGATGCAGAAAAAACGATGCTATCCCGGACCACGGCCTCATTTGCCGTGACGGCCTGCAAATAAAACAAGAAAGGGTTCTGGAGACATGGATAGGACCGGTTACGTTCAATCCGTATCCATGAGAACCGGTAAAAATATGCGAGATTTCCCCCTATGAAGCCCCTCCGGGGCATGGCGGGGCAGGGAGTTTTTTTTAATTTTCGTCAATGATCAGCCGTGGGGGCGTCCCTTTTGGGGCGGTGGTACCATCGTTATGTGATGGGGTGAAACGTCATTCTCATCGTACCTGAGCAATTTTTTAAAGAAATGAGTCATTCTCCGAGCACCCGGGCGCAGGATCCCCCGTCAAAACGTGTTTTAAAATGCGAAAAAACGGATTTTTTTACAGAGCAAAAAAAGAAAAAGACAATTTACCCGCCACTTACTTCTTCTTTTTGTTCCCGGTTTTTTTGTCCGGTGTGTCCGGGGCTTTCCCTCCGTTGGGTGCCTTTCTGGTGACATAGTACGCGACACCGGCGGCAATGATGATCAGTACGATCGCAAGGACGATCAGGGTTACCGGCAGGGTGGAAGCGGCGGCTTTCTCTGCCACGGCAAGCTTGGTGGTCGCTGCAGTGTTACCGGGATTGCTGTCGAGCGCCGCTTTGTAGGCCGTTACGGCATCCTGGTTGTTCCCCAGCTTTTCCAGCGCGTCTCCTTTGTTGATCAGGGCAGTAGTAAAGTTCGCATCACTGGCCAGCGCCTGATTATAGGAGGTCACTGCATCTGTATAATTCCCGAGGTTGTACTGGGCGTAGCCTTTGTTGTTCCAGAGATTTTCGTCATCGGGGTACACCATAAGGCCGGCATTGAGGGTTGCTATTGCGTCGGTATAGTTGCCCTGCTGGATCTGCGCGTAGGATTTATCTTGATAGACATAGAGGAGCCCGCCGTCCAGTTTTATCATTGTGGTGTTCGAGCCAAGCGCCTGATCGTAGAATGCAATCGCCTCCGCATAGTGCCCGGCTGCCAGTGCATATTCGGCATCGTTGTAATAGTCCGTGGCGACATCATGCGTGGTGGTCACGTTCACGTTTGCTGCCATGGCGGGAATGAAGGTAACGGCACACACCAGAAGAAGTGCCAGGATTCCAAGGATCTGCCCTCGTTTCATGCCCGGTATATGGGTGCTGTCCTGACATCAATCTTGCTTTCGCAAGCTGTTGTTTTATTTTACTGCATGCCGGCACCTAATGGTTCCTTATTATAACGGTGGTCATGTTAACCCTGGCACTGAAGATCCGGCCTTTTTCGTACCAACCGCCTGGACCGGCCGTTCTATCCCGTCGTTAAGATAATAATAATAGGGAATGCGGCTCAAATGGTAAAGCAATCGGGGAGATCACGTGAAGTACATTTTTGTCACCGGTGGTGTTATGAGCGGCCTGGGGAAAGGTATCACAGCCGCCTCGGTCGGACGGATCCTGAAAAACCGGGGGTACCGGGTCACGGCCGTAAAAATCGACCCGTACCTGAATATCGATGCCGGGACAATGAACCCTGCCCAGCACGGCGAGGTCTTTGTCTTAAAAGACGGGAGCGAGGTCGATCTCGATCTCGGCAACTACGAACGGTTCCTCGACATTGAGCTCACGGCCTCACACAACATCACGACCGGCAAGGTGTACCGTACGGTCATCGACAAGGAACGCCGTGGCGATTTCCTAGGAGAGACCGTCCAGATCATCCCCCACATCACCGACCAGATCAAGGCCTGCATCCAGCAGGCGGCCGAAGAAGAGTTTCCCGATGGCTTAAAGGCAGATGTCTGCCTTGTCGAGGTGGGCGGCACGGTTGGCGATATCGAGAGCATGCCGTTTCTGGAAGCAGTCCGGCAGATGCGAGGCGGACTCCCCGAACACGATTACGTCCTGATCCATGTCACCCTCGTTCCCGAGGATGCGATGGGGGACTTGAAGACCAAGCCTACCCAGCACTCGGTAAAGGCCCTCCGGGAACTCGGGCTTCACGCAGATATCATCGTTTGCAGGAGCGAACGGGTGGTCGGTGCCAACACGAAGCGCAAGATCTCGGCGTTCTGCGATCTCCCTATCAGTGCGGTCATTTCGGCTGCCACCGCAGCCGACACCTACGAGGTTCCCATGGAGATGGAAAAGGAGGGGATAGCCGACGTCCTCTCCTCCATCCTCGGCCTTGAGAAAAAAGAGACCGACCCGTCCTGGTACCGGCTCGTCACCAAGGAGTACACGAACCGGGTGACGGTTGCGATCGTGAGCAAGTATGGTATCGAGGACGTCTATATCAGCATCAAGGAGGCGCTCAAGCATGCCGGCAGGGCGCTCTCGACCGAGGTGAAGATTGCATGGCTGGATGCGGAGCGGTACGAGCGCTGTCAGCTCAAGGATTACGATGGCATTCTCATCCCGGGTGGCTTCGGGAAGCGGGGCATCGAAGGTAAGATCGAGGCGATAAAGTTTGCCCGCGAGAACAACGTGCCGTTTTTAGGGCTCTGCCTCGGGTTCCAGCTCGCGACCGTCGAATTTGCCCGGAACCGGTGCGGCATTGCCGATGCCACAAGCGAGGAGTTTGGGGAAGGTTCGCATGTGATTGCGCTCCTCCCCGAGCAGGAGAGCGTGACCGAACTGGGCGGCACGATGCGGCTTGGGGACTACACCTCCGATATCCGGGACGGCACCCTTGCGATGAAACTCTTCGGGCAGAATCAGATCGTCGAACGCCACCGGCACCGGTACGAGGTGAACCCGCGGTATATTGAAAAGCTGGAGAAGGAAGGGCTGGTCTTCTCGGCGACGAACAAGAACCGGATGGAGTGTCTGGAACTCCCCGGCCACCCGTTCTTCTTTGCGACCCAGTTCCACCCGGAGTTTAAGTCCCGGCCGACGAGGCCCTCCCCGCCCTACCTCGGTTTTGTCGAGGCATGCCGGGCAAACAAGCGGACAACATAGTCAGGCGGACAGTCATGGTCAAACCAGAGAAGTTCATTCCACAGGCAATCGAGGAGATTAAAAAAGCCGCCGGCACAGAAAAAATCGTGATGGCGCTCTCGGGAGGTGTCGACAGTTCGGTCTGCGCCGCGCTTGCCGCCCGGGCGATCGGCGACCGGCTGATCCCGATCTACATCGATACCGGCCTGATGCGCAAGGGTGAGACCGAACGAATAAAAACGGTGTTTGAGAACATCCGACTCCAGGTGATCGACGCTGGCGACGAGTTTCTTGCAGCGCTTGCCGGGATCTCCGATCCTGAAGCCAAACGCAAGGCGATCGGCGAGCGCTTCATCCGGGTCTTCGAGCGGGAGGCAAAAAAGTCTGGCGCAACGTGTCTCTTGCAGGGCACAATCTACCCGGACCGGATCGAGAGCGAGGGGGGCATCAAAAGCCACCACAATGTCGGTGGTATGCCTCTTGAGACGGCATTTACGAAAGTGATCGAACCGATCCGCGACCTCTACAAGGACGAGGTGCGGGAGGTGGCCGGGGCGCTTGGCCTGCCACAGGAGATCCAGCACCGGATGCCGTTTCCCGGCCCTGGCCTCGCGGTACGGATCCTTGGTGAGGTCACCCGGGAGAAGGTCGCGGTGATCCGGGAGGCCAACTGGATCGCCGAGTCCGAGATCGTCGAGCAGTACCACCCCTGGCAGTGCTTTGCCGCCCTTGTCGGTCTCGGGACCGGGGTGAAGGGCGACAACCGGATTCACGGGTGGATCATCGCGATCCGGGCTGTGAACTCCCGGGACGGCATGACGGCCGATCCTCTGGACATCCCGTTTGCCGATCTCACGAGGATCGGCGCGAGGATCACAGCCGAGATCCCGAGTGTCGCCCGCGTGGTCTACGATATCACCCCGAAACCGCCGGCGACGATCGAGTACGAATAACCCCTTTTTCCATAAAACAATCCGGGAATTATGGGGGCGCTCGGGAATACACGCCCGTATTTCCTTGAAAAAGGACAGGAAAAATCCGAAATTATTGAACTCACGTGATACCCATGAAAAATACCGATATTACAAGCCAATACAAGGCGCTTGATGACCAGTATTATATGCCCGCATTTTCGCGGAACCTGGCGATTGTCCGCGGAAAAGGCGCAAAAGTCTGGGATGGCAACGGAAAGGAATACATCGACTGCGTGGCCGGTATTGCCGTCTGCAGTACCGGGCACTGCCATCCGGCAGTAGTAAAAGCGATCTGCGAGCAGGCGCACGAGCTCATCCACTGCTCCAACCTCTACTACATCCCCCACCAGGGCGAGCTCGCGAAAAAGATCGTGGAGATCACGGGCCTGAAAAAGGCCTTCTTCGCGAACTCGGGAGCCGAGGCGAGCGATGGTGCCCTGAAACTCGCCCGGGTAAGGACAAAAAAGAGGAAGTTTGTTGCCTTCACCCACGGGTTCCATGGCCGGACGATCGGGTCGCTTGCGGTGACGCACAAGCCGGCAGCCCGCGAGCCCTTCGAGCCGCTGGGCCTCCCGACCACGTTTGTTGAGTACGGGAACACCGAGGCCCTTAAAAAGGCCGTCGATGGCGATACTGCTGCGGTCATTGTCGAGCCGATCCAGGGAGAAGCCGGCGTCATCATTCCCCAGGACAGTTTCCTTGAGGGGATACGCGAGACCTGCGACCGGACCGGCGCCTTTATGATCGTTGACGAAGTCCAGACCGGGATGGGCCGGACTGGAAAGTGGCTGGCGATCCAGTACACGAAGGTCCAGCCCGATATGGTAACGCTCGCAAAAGGCATTGCAAGTGGTTTTCCCATGGGGGCGCTTGTCGCCCGCGACGGGCTTGAGTTCGGGAAAGGCGAGCACGGGAGCACGTTTGCCGGAGGGCCGGTTGCCTGTGCGGCGGGGCTTGCCACAATCGGCGTACTGGAACAGATCCTGCCGGACGTTGCTCGCAAGGGAGAGCGGTTCCGCAAAGGGCTTGCACGGTATCATCCCCGCGTACGCGGACTGATGATTGGCATATCTGTCGGGGAGAAGTGTCCTGACGTGCAGAAGGAATGTGCCGAGAAAGGCGTGCTCGTGAACTGTGCGGCTGACGGGAACCTGCGGCTCGTCCCGCCGCTTGTGATATCTGACGCCGAGATCGACCGTGCGGTGAAGGTGATCGATGGAGCGCTTGGTAAGGTCATGCTATAGGCAGGGCGGGTATGTTTTCGCAAAAAAGGCGGGAAGCAGTGCACACGGTACGGGCAGTGATCGTGTCGCGCGGCTTGCCAGTAACGAGAACCCAGAAGCCCCGTCGCCGGCAGTGGTAGCGGCAGCGCAGCAGGCAGTCCTTACCGCAAACCGGTACCCCGACGAGCGGGTGGACGTGCTCGTTGCCGCCCTCCGGGCCTATTACGGTGATTACACCTTTGTGACTGGTGTCGGGATGGATGGGGTGATCGAGACCTTGGTCCGGATGCTTGTCGACCCAGGGGAGACGGTGGCGATATCGGTACCCACTTTCTCCTACTACGGGCTTGCCGCACAGGCACAGGGAGCGCGGGTCGTTCCGGTTCCCCGTCGGGCGGATTTCTCGGTCGATACCGGTGCTCTTGTGCGGGCGGGAAAGGATGCGAAGATCGTTGTGCTCTGCACCCCGAATAATCCGACCGGCAACGCGACGTCTGTTGGCGATGTGCAGCGGGTGCTCGATGAGATTAAGGGAATACTCTTCCTTGACAATGCGTACATCGAGTTCTCGGGCATCGATTACCTGCCCCTGATGAAGAAGTACGACAACCTCGTGATCGGCCGGACGTTCTCGAAGGTGTACTCCCTTGCCGGCCTTCGGATCGGGTATGCGTTTGTCCCGGCCTGGCTCCAGCCGTTCTATATCCGGGCGGGTACGCCGTTTACGGTGAACTCGGTCTCGGCAGCAGCGGCAGCAGCGGCGCTTTCGGATAAGGAGCATGCCGCCCGGTATATCACGCAGGTGCAGGTGTGGAGGAAGCGTTTTACTGCGGAACTGAAGTTCCCGGTGATCCCGTCGGATGCCAACTTTGTGATGGTGGACGTGGCGCCGCATACCGGCGATGAGGTGGTCGAGAAACTTGCCGCACGGGGCGTGCTCGTGCGGTCGTGCAGAAGTTTTACAGGACTTGCCAACCATTATATCCGTGTGAGTATCGGAGAGGACTGGGAGAACGGGTTGTTTATCCGGGAGTTAAACGCCTTATGATGTGCGGCATCACCGGGACGCCGGGAACCGGGAAATCCACGGTGGCCGACGAACTGGCTCGCCGGGGGTACCGGGTGATTCATATCACGGATATCGTGCAACCCTATTATCAGGGCAAAGATCCGGAGCGGGACACGCAGATCATCGATACCGACCGGATGGCCGACGAATTCGTGCCATTCGACGGTTTTGTCGAGGGACACTTTGCCCACCTGCTGCCCTGCGACAGGATTGTGGTGCTTCGGTTGCGGCCCGACAAACTCGCCGCCCGGCTTATGACCCGTGGCTACTCGAAGGAAAAGACCGGGGAGAACCGGGACGCCGAAGCACTGGATGTCTGCCTGATCGAGACGGTGGAGCAATATGAACCTTCGCAGGTCTTCGAACTGGAC
>JACTVF010000066.1 GCA_019695435.1 Methanoregulaceae archaeon
GGCTGACCTCCCTCGGCATGCTGATTGTGTGGCCGATGCCGTAGGTGTGGCTCAGGAAGTCGTACGCTGAGTACACGTCGTACGCCACGACCTCGACCTCGTGGCCATCGACCTCGGCGATGTATGTGGTTGGTTTGGCCATCAGTCCTCCCCGGGGTTGCGGTACCGCTCGATGTCCTCGATGCGGTCCGCAATGTAGCGGTACCGCTCAGGCGTGCCGAGTTCCATCAATAGCTCGTCCGCCTCGTGGGCGGCGATCTCCACCGGCGCCAGGTGTGCGGGCGCGTACTTCTCGAACTCGGCATCGTTCGCTGTGTGCAGCAGCGCGTACGCCAGCAGGCGAGCGGCTTTAGTCTCCAGGCGAAACGCCGTGGGAACGCCCGCGTCCAGACTGACCAGGATTGGGGCTGGGTTGGTTTCGGGCTGGGCGATCTCCACTCGGACGACGACCTCAAGGGCCGATGTCGTGGGGTGGCGCTGCTCCATGACGTAACCGGACATCAGTACCTGAGCCGGTACGCGTCGGCGCGCACGACGTCGATCACGTTCTCGTAGCCGGCGCGCTGAATCTTGACCGCGTGCGGGCCGTAGTTGCCGACCACGTAGCCCTGTCGCTCGATGCCACCGGCGTCGGTGTAGACCACGATGGCGGGGGCGTAGCTGTGTCGCATGTTAACCTCCGAGTAGGTGTGTCTGGGCAACCAGGCGTGCCCAGCTTGCGTCGTGTGACGTGTAGGTCCAGCCGCACGCACATGTGCAGGTCGTGCGCCACGGTGACACGGTCTCGATCTCGACCGCGTGCTCCAGTGTGCGCCGTCCGGTGGTCAGCGGCATCGGTCGCCCCTCTCTTCGTCCGGTGTTGGCGGCGGGCCGAATGGTCGGGTCGGCGCGGTCGGGCGAGACATGACACCCGCGTGGTAGTCGCAATACCCGTGCGTCCTACAGTAGGCCGTTGGTTGCCAGCATCCGCAGTAGGTGTAGGTGTCTCCGGTCATGCTAGGACCTCCCGCGCTTGCAGCAGCGCGTCGTATTGCGACAAACAGGCGCCGTACCGCTTGAAACCGGGTCGCGCGTACTCGGGAAACACGCGCCAAGTCAGCAGTCCGTTTCGGCGCTCGACCCCGCCGACAATCTCGTGGTCGTCGTCGCGCGTGATTGCCCAGCGTTCAGTGTCGGACCACCCGGTGTTGAGTTTGTGTGCGTGCAGGTCAGCTATCATCGCGGGCTTTTCTTTCGTGGTAGAGGATCATGCGCGCGTGCGTGGTCTCCGCCTCGTCAACGGCGGCCTCGACGCACGCGGTAAGCTGCCGCGCCTCGTCCAGTGTGAGCACCGGAAGCTCAACGTGCTTCCCGTCTACCCTGATGAACAGCCGCACCCATGCGTGATCATGGGTCGCGTTGCCCATAAAATCCAAGTCAACGTTCGGGTTGTCGAGGTTTTCGATGTGGGCGCAGTGCGTGGTCACGACAACACCTTGACCGCGCGGCCATCCTCGACGCGCACGCGCGCGTACCAGCTGTGCGGCTTCGGGTAGTGCGGGCCCTCGATGGTCTCCTCGCCGTCGCGCTTGTATCCGAACGGGCCGGGCGAGAAGACTGACACGTACTCGCCAGCTGTGATCGATTCGCGCAGGGCTTTCTTGGTGCGGAAGTTCGGGTAGACGTATGACATCGGTCTTTCTCCTTGGGCGTGTGTGTGCATTCTCCCGCGTCGTAGGGTCTGTGTGACCTAGACGTTCGGGGGGGTAACGGTGCGGGTTCTTGACGCATACGTCAAACATCCGCACCGTTAACGCGCGGTCAGTCATCAAGGTCGCGGACCTCGCGACCGGTCTCGCGTACGATGGCGGCAATCTCGTCGCACGTTTGCGCGTCCCATTCCTCGCCGGACAGGTGCGCGGCAATCGCGTCTAGCGCGCGGGCATCGGGGTGTTGCAGTGCTGGCATATCTCAGCCCTCCGGGTCGGCGATGTCGAACGCAACGCCGCGCCGCGTGCGGAAGGCTTTTAGCGGGGTGTAGGCGCGCCGCACTTCGGCGGCGCTAGGTGCGAGCGCGTCCAGCGCGCCGAACCCTCGCCGGTGGGCGATGTCGTACTCGTACACCAGCCGCTGCAAGCGCGCGGCCGCGCGCACAGGCGCGACCCATAATCCCCACCCATCCGAACACCGATTCACGGCGTCGCGAAGGTTCACAAGTGTGAGCGTCGCGGGCCCTAGCGTGGGGTGTCCGGCCCATCGGTCGCGGAGCTCGTCGATCTCGTAACGATTCAAGAAGCACATCAGGCGTCCCCGTTCCTTAGGTTGTCGGCGATCTCCCACGCTGCCAACGCGTGCGCCTGCGCACGCTCGGCCAGGCGGGCGGCGCGCTCGGCCTCAAGGTTGGCCGCGATGGCGCGGTCTGTCGCATGCCGTGCGCGGTCGACGGCGAAGCTAATTTGGGCGGATGTTGCGGGCATGTTTATCCTGCTCCTGTCTTGTTTTTGCTATGGTTTGGGGGTGTCTTGCTACTCTGCTGCCAGTTGCTCAAGCTCGTCGCGGGTGTCGCGGTCTAGGTGCCGGAATCGGGCGCCCCTAAGTGCGGCGTTGGCGGCGTCGGTCGGTGTCATGTCCTGCTCCCATCTAGCGGGTGTCGGTGTCCGGCGCGGGCCGGAGCGGGCGGTATGTTTCGAAGCATCGGCGCGCCTTGCGGCGCCCGCCCGGGGTATCAGTCTGCGGATCCACGGACGCGGATCCAGATGAGCGCCTGCGTTGTCCTTGGGGACAGTCCGCGCCGCATGGCGGCGCGACGGACATCCTTTCGGTTGTCGGTGTCACGTACCTTGCAGGCGTGCAGACGTCGCGCGCTTGCGGGCCTGCGTCTCTTGGCGAGTCTGGGCACGGGCGGGCATGCAGGGGTAGCGGCCTGCGGTCGCGTACCTAAAGTGTTCGCGGCCCTTGTATGGTCCCGCGATAGCCTCGGGGTCACGGGAGAACAGCAGGGCAAGAGCGTTGCCCCATTGATCCCAAGACGCACACTTGCCCCCCCGCGCGGCCGCGCCTTTCCCGTCGGTCGTCGCGAGATCGAACTCCCAACGCTGCCGACGCTTGCGCGCGGAGTGTGGGACGGGGAACTCGGCGAGGTATGCGGTATCACCGGCGGCGCGCATAGCGTCGCGCAGGTCGTGCGGGCCGAGTGTGTCGGAGTAGATGCGCATGGTCTAGCAACCCTCCCGGGTAGCTTGCCGCTCGGCGTCGGCAGCGTATTGGCTGTGACGGTAGGCGGCGTGGATGTCACCGGCGGCCGCGAATCGGCGCGCGGATGCGCGATGCATTTCGGCGAGCAGGCGCAGCTGCGGAGCAGTCACGATGACCTCCGGACCGATTCGCTAGCGTGGTGTGAGAATCCGTCCCCGGAGTTTAACTCTGACAGTGTGTGCGGGTACATCGTGATCCCCCTAAATGATCCCGCGCAAGGCGAGGGCTTCGCGGGTGGTGAGTGGCCTGTGTGTCTGCTTGTATGCCCGGTTACGTTCGGACGCCCGAATCATCGGCGTGAGGTCTACCCCATTCGAGCGGGGCGTGTGGGCGTGGTTTTGCATCCGGTTAGCGATCAGGTACGTGCCGATCTTGAAGACCGGGTGGCGACGGCGGATGCCAAAAAGCGCGAGCATTCGGACTGTCATCGGTCGCATGACTCCTATCCTTTTTGTGTGTGGGACGTGGAAAACGCGCGGGCGGTTATGAAGCCGCTGCGCGCCGCTATGCGGCGCCCGCGCGTGGCATCGTTGCGGGCCGGATGCCATCGGCGACCCTACGGGTTTCGACTCCCGGGGACGTGGAAACGCTCGCGCCCCGTTGGAGGAGCTAGGGGGACCGGATCCCCGCGCGAGCTAGTGGTCAATCGTTGTGCGTGTACCGAACGACCCGCGCACGGTCGATAGCGGGACGGTATGCAAACACTCCCCCGTCAATGACTAGGTAACCGGAAAACGTATCCCAGGAGACTGCTTCGACCCTCCAGCGTGATCCGTCGTCTAGCTCCACGACGTCGCCTAGGGCGATGTACAGATAACCGGGTGCAACCAGCATTTTAGACTCCTGTGTCTGTGTGATGTCGAACGTAGGCGAAAACCTACGTTCAGCAGCGGGTTTCTAGGTTTCATTATCGGCGAATGCTTAACGGCCGATGCGCCTTGACGGCGCTTTCGCGAACAGCAGGCTATGCTGCGGGCGGACTGTTCCGGCGGCCGATGTGGGTCGGGGTTGCCCTCCGACCCGGTACTAGGTTATCCCTGCTAACAGCCGGTTTGGGCGAACCTCGCCCACCGGCTGGATGCGCGCCGCGCGCCAGTGCTCACCGAGTCATCCGTGAGCCTTTCAATCGCGCGGGACTGCTTCGGGATGCCCTAATCCCGCTTGCTATGCGGGGTGTCGGGCTCTTGCGAGTGTCCCTTGAGTATGTGGTGGGGTCTGACGAGTCCACTCCCGATACCCTTGTAACTCTCCGCCTACGGTGACTAATGGGGCGGATTTCAGCCCGCCTGACCGTTCGGGGTCTTCTATGGGTACAGAATTAGCATAGATCCGTTTAGGGCTACTATGTATCCCCCATCGGTATAGGTTTTTATCCCCCAAAGGTCTAGTACGCGTGGCGTAGTACCAGGCCCAGCCTCACGCGCGGGCGCGCGCGGGGGTGCCATGCCAAGAGAATGCGCGCGCGGTCACGGTGACACAGACTCGGGCCCACCAGACAGGGCCGGGCATTTTTTCTTTTTTCTTTTCGTTCGCCCATGCGCGTGGGGCCGAACATACGGGGGGCATGGCAGGGGCATAGCTAGCTCACACAAGACTGTCGGTGATCGATCGACACCCCCACCCCCCGCCGCACGCGCTGGAGGAGAGAGCCTGTACCGCCCCCCTGCGCCATCGAGCTCAAACTCAAGGTGAATTTTCCAAAAAAACACAGATGGGACCCATCGAACACCTACCACCGCCTAGGCATCGGCGGATACCCAAACGTTTGGTAGGATGCGCCCTATGGCACGCCCCGGCACGCGCAGGTACGCACAGGACCTCATCCGGATCGCCGACAGGCGCCAAGAAGTGCTGGCGCTGTACAGGACTGGGATAACCCAGCGAGCGATTGCCCTTCAGCTCGGGCTCACGGAAGATGTGGTCTCGATGGACATGAAGGCCATCAAGCAGATGTGGCGGGACAAGATGGCTCAGGAGATCGGCGCTATAGCCGGTCTGGAGCTGGTCAAGCTGGATGAGCTTGAGCGGGCCCTATGGGATGACGCCATGAAGGGGCGCCCGCATGTGGTCGAGCGCGTGATCCAGGTGATGGACCACCGCGCTAAGATCCTGGGGCTGTACGCGCCCACTAAGGGGAAGGTTGCGGTTGTCACCGAAGATCAGATCGACGACCTCATTGGCCAGTACAAGCGTCGCCTCGAGCAGCTTGCCGGAGGTGCAAAACCCCGACAAGCTCTTGAAGCTGGGCGAGTTGAAGAGGCTGGTGGAGCTGGCGGAGAGGAATCGGCCGTCTGATTGGTATTGCGACCGCGCTGATTGCGACGGCTTGCCTCACGACCGTTGGACCTGGAACCACGCGCGGGGAAAACAGCGGCCGCCGGATGGGGATTGGTTCATCTGGCTGCTGATGACCGGCCGTGGGTTTGGGAAGACCCGCTGTGGTGCAGAGTGGCTCTTGAACAAGGCGAGGGACTACCAATCAGATTACGCCTGTGTGGCGCCGACGTGGAGGGATGTGAGGCTTGTCTGTGCGCAAGGACCTTCTGGCTTGCTGGAGTTCATGTGGGACGATGAGCTTGCGGATTACAACAAGGGGTCCGGGGACATCACCCTCCGGAACGGATCTATTATCCACCTCGCTTCGGCCGACCAGCCTGACCGACTGCGCGGTTACAATCTCGCTGGTGCCTGGGGTGATGAGTTCGCTGCGTGGCGGTACCCCGCGGCCTATGACGAGGGGCTTATCCCTTCACTGCGTATTGGTCCCCAGCCGCAGCTATGCCTGACCACCACCCCGAAGCTCACCAAGCTGATGCTGCGGATCGTCACGCGGGGCAAGAACCCGGACGACTCGGCGGTGGTTCTGACCACGGGGTCGATGTGGGACAACAAGGCCAACCTGTCGGATCTGGCGATGGACGAGCTGCGGCGCAGCTACGCCGGCACGCGCATTGGGCGCGCGGAGCTCGAGGGCGAACTGATCGAGGATGTCGACGGGGCCGTTACGACACTGGATGTGATCGATGAGCACAGGATCCGGGACAACAAAGATGTGCCCGACCTGGTACGCATTGTGGTGGCTATTGACCCGGCCGTTACCGCCGGCGAGGACTCCGACGCGACTGGAATTGTGGTTGTGGGCAAAGGCGTGGACGGACACGGGTACGTCCTCGCGGACTACACGGTAAAAGGGGCAACGCCGAAGCAGTGGGCCAAGAAGGCCGCTGCGGCTTACCGCCTCTGGGAGGCGGACCGGATCATCGGCGAGGTCAACAACGGAGGCGATCTCATTGCGTTCACGATCCACACAGTTGATCCTCGCCTACCGTCCCAATCCGTTCGGGCGACGCGTGGTAAGCGGGTTCGGGCCGAGCCCGTATCAGCTCTCTACGACCTCGGGCGCATCCATCACGTTGGCGCCTTCGCCGACCTCGAAACACAGCTGTGCACTTGGACCCCTGAAGATCCAGAGTCCCCCGACAATCTCGATGCTCTCGTCTGGGGTTGTTACGCCCTTGGGCTAGCCGTAGGCGGGGACTGGGCCAGCCTTTTTGCCCCCCAAAGGGATAGTCATGCGCGGGTGGAGGACCAGAAAGCCCTCCCGGCCCCTAGACCTGGCTCATGGGCCAATGTATACTCTAAGGGCAAGAAGGACCGACGAGCACTCACAAGGGGAGACAAGGATGACACTGGCTAGCGTGGCGCTGCGGTTCTCGGCGTTCCCGGACGACGTGGTTATCATCAAAATCGATGTTGGCAACCAGACCATCGAGTCTGTTGCCGAGACGATCAACCGGCGGTTGCACTCGAGCCCTCCGGCTGGTGGTCTGTTCCAAGAGATCGTCTCGTACGAGGGCCACCACTTCCTGTTCCGCACCGCGGACCTGCACTCGCTGGTGGTCTCGTACGTCGAGGACGACGACGATGACTGACCACAGGGTCCAGATCAACATCGTCTTCGACATCGGCACCGAGTCGACAAACGTCGTCCTCACCGACCTGAGCGCCCCCGATGTCCTCAGAAACCTCGATTACGCAATCAATGAGGCCGCCCTGAGCGAGGCGGGGTCGATGTTTATCCAGATCGAGCGCGAGGATGGCTCGCAAACCCTGCACCGGGCCGACATGATCCGCTCGGTGCTCGTCAGACGTATTGGTGTGCGATGAGGGCGCGCGTGGTCTTCTTCCTTGACGGTAAGCGCCTGGACCTGGTCACTAGAGACCTAGGCTACGAGGACCTCGAGGGGATCGCCGACTGGATGATGCGTGCCCTGCAAGAGCTCTCTCATGTGGTCCTTGGAACCGAGGATGGGCACCAGCACATCCTCAAGTGCTCCGAGATCGAAGCAGTCTCGCTGTATCCGGTCGATGAGCCCGAGGAGCCGGGTTACGAAGAGCTCCCTCCGATATTCGACGACGAGGCGGTCAAGCGGTTCTGGACGTGGGCCGGCAAGCACTGCATCGGTGGTTTGTCCGACTACTCCCTCGACGGCCTGCCTGTGGCAAGCCAGGAGCGTCGTATGCGGATAATCGAGGAGGCTGTTCGCAACATCAAGCCGCCGGTGTTCACCGGCCAGGCCGAGTTCTCGGGCGGCTCTGGGTTCACCTACTGGCCAGGTAGCGAGGAGTCCAAAGAGCATCTCGAGCTCGAGGTCGTCAAAGGGGAGCTGGACGAGATGACGCGTCGGGCCTTGGCGGCCGAGTGGCAGCTCAAAGACCTCAAGTACGAGCTGCGCGCGCTCGACGAGGACCTCTGATGGACCGCATGCGCCAGAACGGCCTGTTGATGCTGGCGCACGTCGCCAAGGCGGACGACGCCCACAACATGAACCCGTCCGAGTTCGTGCACGACATGATCCACCATCTTGTGGTGGGTCAGCAGGAGGCGGCCGAGTGGGCGTTCGATAAGCTCTGGAACATCCTGGCCGACGAGTACCGCTGGTCCGGGGAGGGCCTGGTCCACCTCGCCGACATGCTCCCCAAGGAGGACTGATGGACGCGATTGAGCAGATAGGCATCAACGACAAAGTCGTGCTGACCAAGACGGTCGGCAAGTACCCCGCCGGCGCCAAGGGGATCGTGGTCGACCGCTACAACATGATCCGGCCTGGCGGCAACCACATGCTGTCCTTGAGGGTTGAGATGGTCAACCCGTCTAGCGGCAAGGCCCTGGAGCAGATCACCGTCCCCTATGGTCACGCGGTACGGCTGTGAGGGAACCTCCGGTTGACTCCCTGGTCGTCTTCCGCGAGCCCGTGTGCCAGTACATGGCCGCCTACGGGTTCGATAACACGCTCCTGTACTACCCGGCCGGCACCAAGGCCAGGGTCATTGCCCGCGGCGATTCGATCAACGGCCCGATGCTGTTCGTGAGCGTGCTGAACGACGATGGCGAGTTCGTCAGCCGCTGCGACGTCTTCCAGGACAACTGCGAGCTGGTGGCACTCTGATGCGGTTCTTCACCGACGCTGGTCTCGAGGCGTTTCTCGAGCCCTCCAGGCAAGAGATCCAAGAGCTGCGCGACAAGGGGCAGGAGTTCTACGAGGCGCTCAACCAGGCACGCGACGCGATGTCCAAGATCAAGGTCCGCAGCGACGTTGCCGAGGCGGCCGAGAAGCGGCTCGAAGTGTCGCTGGCTGAAGCCCTCGAGCGGTACAACGCCTCCGAGCTCGCTCGGGGGGCGCTCGAGGAGACCCTCTCCGAGGTCATGGACGCGAAAGACCAGGCCGACAGGGAAGCCGTACTCCAGTCTCACCTGGCCGAGCAGGCCGAGCGTGCCCTCGACGAGGCGCAGGCGTTGATCGCTTACCCCGAACTGTCGGAAGAGGACAAGCAGATCCTGGCGGCCAAGTGGCAGGACGCCATGTGCGTGCACTGCGGCGGCTATCACGTCGGGGTGTGCAACCGCGTCAGGACCGTCACCCTGGACGAGATCGGCCGCAAGTCCACGGTGGTCTACTGGGACACCTGGGAGCCGAATCCGGGTACGATCTGGCCCGACCAGGTGTGGGGATCGGTGGCCCAGCGGGCCCGCGACATCGAGGAAGCCACCAAGAAGGCGACCGAGAACGAAGCCATGGCTCAGGCCGTCGCGACACAGCTGCGCCAGCAGGCCGCGGCGGAACAGCAGAGGCGCTCCCCCATCGAGCTCGCAAAGGACATCATCGGCTCGTAGGGTATGTCAGAATGGCGGGAGCGGCGTAAGGAGCTAGGTGGCCCCAGGCAACTCGCAGGTCCAGGCCCTGATGGCCACGACTCGCAACACGACGGCGATGTCCCTGACCCGTCAGGGCGGACCCACAGGGACCGGTTACAACAACTGGGCCACGATGTACGGCACGGCGCTGCCGCGCACCTTCGACACGTTCCGTTCGGGCGACTTCTCGCCGCTCGAGCCGATCCTGCCGAACCCCATCGACATTCCCGAGGGGCCCGGCGGTAGGCCGCGCCCCAGGCGCTGGCAGTACCCCGTCGGCTGGAACCTCCCCGTCGGCCAGCCCGGGACCGAGGGCATCAAGCTCGCCAACTTCCAAGTCCTCCGGGACATGGCCGAGGTCGGCTCCATTCCACGCAGGGCCGTGGAAGTGGTCAAGGCCGACATGATGAACTTCAACTGGACCATCATGCCCACCGACGCCGCCGAGAAGGCGATGCAGGGCAACCCGTCCAAGCGTAAGGACTTCGAGGTCCGGCGCGGCGAGGTGATGGCCTGGATGATGGACGAGATCGACCCCGTGTACGGGGACTTCTACAGCTGGCTGAACGCCCTGATGGAAGACCTCGTGGTCATGGACGCCGTTGCAATCCACCCCCTGCCGACAATCGGCAAGGGCAAGGGGATCATGGACTCCGGGATCGCCCACCTCGAGCTCTTGGACGGCTCGACGATACGTCCGCTGCTTGACACCTACGGCGGCAGGCCGATGGCCCCCCAGCCCG
>JACTVF010000067.1 GCA_019695435.1 Methanoregulaceae archaeon
AGATCTTTTCCACCGCGGCGGATACCCAGACTTCGGTTACCATCCATGTACTCCAGGGTGAACGCCCCATGGCAGCCGACGATGTGAGTCTCGGGCAGTTCACCCTCGTCGGCATACCCCCGGCGCCCCGGGGTATCCCCCAGATTGAAGTCTCATTCGATATCGATGCATCGGGTATCCTGAATGTATCAGCAAAGGATCTCGGCACCGGAAAAGAACAGAAGATGACCATCACGGCATCGACCAAACTGGCAGAAACCGATGTAAAAAAGATGGTCAATGAGGCAAAACAGTTCGAAGAAGAGGACAAACGACGAAAAGAGGAGGTCGAGGTCCGTAATACGGCGGATTCCCTGGTCTATACGGCGGAAAAGACGAAATCCGATCTTGCCGGAAAAATAAGTACCGATCTCGTTGACAGGGTGAATGCGGCCATCGTTGCAGTAAAAGCAGCACTGGAAGGGAAAGATGCCGCAAAGATCAAGGCAGAAATGGAAAAACTCCAGAAAGTGCTGGGAGAGGCCGGGTCTGCCGTTTACGAGGAAGCTGCCCGGCAACAGGCCCAGGCGCAGGCCCAACAGCAGGCAGGTCCTGCAGGAACTGAACCTCCCGGGGGGGAGACGACCGGCCCGGGCGGCGAAAAGGTCGTCGATGCGGATTTCAAGGTAAAGGATGAGAAATAATTTTTTTTAAAAAACCATGGCAGAGAAAGACTATTACGAGATCCTCGGCGTGAAAAAAGATGCGTCGCAGGATGATATCAAGAAATCATTCCGGCAGCTCGCGCGGAAGTATCACCCGGATCTCAACAAGGGGAGCAAGGAGGCCGAGGAGAAATTCAAGGAGATCAACGAGGCCTACCAGGTTCTCTCCGATCCCCAGAAAAAAGCGCAGTACGACCAGGTCGGCCACGCGGAATTCCGGCCCGGCGACGCTGCGGGGTATAAACCGCCCAGTTACGATGACCTTTTCCGGGACTTTGGTCTGGGGGATATTTTCGATGCCTATTCCGGCGGTTCCGCCCGTACCCGGCAGCGCAGCGGTGCAGACCTCAGGTACGAGATCGAGATCTCCCTCGCCGATGCATTTCACGGGACGAAAAACACGGTCGGTGTACCGCATCATTATAGCTGTGGGGCCTGTCATGGCACGGGAGCGGAATCGGGTTCCATGCGGATCTGCCCGACATGCCAGGGCAGCGGTGAGGTCCGCAATATCCAGAGGAACGGCAACCGCCAGATGATGAATATCTCGGTCTGTCCTGCCTGCCGGGGAGAGGGAAGGATCATCGACAAGCCTTGTCCGGCCTGCAAAGGAAAAGGGTCGGTGCAGAAGACCCGGAAGATCGAGGTCTCGGTTCCCCGCGGCGTGGAAGACGGGCAGTTCTTGAGGATCCCGGGGGAGGGGGAACCCGGCGAGAACAACGGGCCGCCGGGTGACCTGTATGCGGTCATCCATATCAGGCCGGATCGTACATTTGATCGCAAAGGTGCGGATCTCTATAGTTCCGTGGTCATCAGGCTTGGCACCGCACTTCTTGGCGGGGAGGTAGAGGTGCCCACGATTACGGGTAAAGCGCACCTGAAAATCCCCGCCGGAACCCAGAGTCATACACTTTTCAGGCTCCGCGAGCAGGGGATGCCATACCTGAATTCAGACAAACGGGGAGACCTTCTGGTAAAAACGATTGTGAAGATTCCGGAAAAATTGTCAAAAAAACAGGAAGACCTCGTGAAAGAGGCTTTTACCAGTGAAAAATAAGGACACGTTACCAAAAAAATTGCACCATGCATAAATCCAGATAACGTTTAATAAACCCGTGTTTTTTCGGCTCTGTAGAAATCCTCAAAATATCACTTTTAACGCTCTTGGGTTGGGGGCTACGGCATTTTATGCCTCCGCCCCCGCACGCTTGTGGCATCCCCCATATAGCGATAATCCCCAGGAAGGTAATACAACATCATCGCGAAAGCAGGAGGGGTGGTTCGGGGGGACAGGCACTGTCCCCTCCATCAATATGTGTTTTTGCAATTTGTTACAAAACTTAGGAATTCTACAGAGCTGTTTTTTTGAATTTGGTACTTTACTATTTCATGAATTATTCCCTTATGATAACCCATGAGGACTGAAAAAACAAAAAAATTAAAGCACCGACGTAATAAACCCAAATTTGTAAAGCAGGCATATGAAAACAACGAGGAGTAACCCAAAACAAATTATGACAATATTTTTATTTCGTTGTGATGTAGAGTCCATCCATCTGAAAAATCCGACCATAAATTTCCTCGAATGATCAATTCAAATTTCAATTAAATATATCTTGTTCTACCCCGCGCTATTACCAACCGCCACTTATTGCCAACCGTGTACCTGATCGTCCAACCGCCAACCCATCAGACCGACTACCTAACTATTTATATACTATATCATACTAACTTATGGTAAATCATTCACAGGAGCATTACGATTATGACCGATAACAAAGGTGTAAAACTGACCGTGCAGGAAGCGTTGAACAATGAAGGTGCAGGACGACGCCACAGTGCGACACTTCCATGGCGGGTGATAGACCGACTGAACCTGTCCGGAGGGGACGTGATTGCGATTGAAGACCTGAATACGACCTGCGCGATCGCGTACTCGTCACAGAGGACGGAGTTTATCCATATTGACGAGTTACCCGGCATGCCGCCGGTGTGGGTACCGGGGAAACGGTGATACTATGAATTTCAACAATTTCACCATCAAATCACAGGAAGCCGTAGAGAAAGCAATGGAAATCGCAGCGGCAAAACAGAACCAGACCATCGAGACTTCACATTTACTCAAAGGGATGCTGCTGGTTGACGAGTACGTCATTCCACGTCTCCTGAAGAAACTGAATGTGAACCTTGATAGTTTCACCCCTGCACTCGACAGGATCATCGATGCTTATCCCAAAGTCAGTGGCGGGGAGCAGCACCTTTCAAATGATGCAACAAAAGCCCTGCAGAAAGCAACGGCACTTGCCCAGGAATTCAAGGATGAACTTGTCTCCATGGAGTCTCTTCTCCTGGGAATTCTTTCGGTGAACGACAGCACCTCACGGCTCTTAAAGGAGAACGGGGTTACGGAAAAAGACCTGAGAACTGCCATCAGCCAGCTGCGGAAAGGTTCGACGGTGAACAGCCCGACCGCGGAAGAGACCTATAACTCTCTCGAAAAATATGCCCGCAACCTGAACGATCTTGCCCGGAACGGGAAACTCGATCCGGTCATCGGTCGTGACGAAGAGATCCGCAGGGTGCTGCAGATCCTTTCACGGAGAACGAAGAACAACCCGATCCTCATCGGGGAACCGGGTGTGGGAAAAACAGCCATTGCCGAAGGTCTTGCCCACCGGATCATTGACGGGGATGTACCGGAGAACCTGAAAACCAAGCAGATCTATGCCCTCGACATGGGGGCCCTGATCGCCGGGGCCAAGTTCAAGGGAGAATTTGAAGAACGGTTGAAAAGCGTAATCAAGGAAGTGATATCCGCTGAAGGGGAGATCATCCTGTTCATCGACGAGATTCATACCCTGGTCGGGGCCGGAGGTGGCGAGGGCGCAATGGACGCCGCCAATATCCTGAAACCCGCGCTTTCACGAGGGGAACTGCACGTCATTGGCGCAACGACCTTAAAAGAATACCAGAAATATTTTGAAAAGGACAAAGCGCTCGAGCGGCGTTTCCAGCCGGTGATGGTGAATGAGCCGGATACACTGGATGCTATCTCAATCCTTCGTGGGATTAAAGGGAAATACGAAACCCATCACCATGTAAGGATCAAGGATGAGGCGATCATTGCTGCCGTTGAACTCTCGCAACGCTATATCTCCGACCGGTTCCTTCCCGACAAGGCGATCGACCTGATCGATGAGGCTGCCGCAAAACTCCGCCTCGAGAGAAACTCGAAACCGGAAGAACTGGAAACGATTGAACGCAGGATCCGCCAGCTGGAAATTGAACGGGAGGCCATCAAACGTGAGAAGGACCAGCAAAAGCTGAAGGCCTTAAATGAAGAGATCGGGAACCTGACCGAGGAACGAAACCGGCTGGAGGCGAAGTGGCAATCGGAAAAAGAACTTGCAGACCAGATACAGGCGCGTAAGGATGAGAGCGAGAACCTGAAATATGAGGCCGAAGTTGCCGAGCGCAACGGCGATCTCGGCAAGGTGGCAGAGATCCGCTACGGTCGTATCCCGGAGAACGAAAAGATCATGGAGGACCTGAAGGAAAAACTGACCGGGCTGCAAAAGGATTCCGCGCTGGTGAACGAAGAGGTAGATGCAGAGGAAATTGCCGAAGTGGTCTCACGCTGGACCGGGATTCCCGTGAGCAGGATGCTGCAGAGTGAAAAAGAAAAACTGCTGAACCTCGAGGCCGAACTCCACAAGCGTGTCGTAGGCCAGGATGAAGCCATCGGGGCAGTCTCCGATGCAATCCGCCGGAACCGTGCCGGGTTGCAGGACCCAAAACGTCCGATCGGTTCTTTCATCTTCCTCGGGACGACGGGTGTAGGAAAGACTGAACTGGCAAAAGCCCTGGCAGAATTCCTGTTCAACAACGAGAACAGCATGGTGCGGATCGATATGTCGGAATACCAGGAACGGCATACCGTTTCAAGGCTGATCGGAGCGCCTCCGGGCTATGTGGGATATGAAGAGAGCGGGCAGCTGACAGAAGCGGTCCGGAGAAAGCCCTATTCCGTGGTATTGCTGGATGAGATCGAAAAAGCCCACCCGGATGTGTTCAACATCCTGTTGCAGGTTCTTGACGACGGCCGTCTGACCGACAACAAGGGCCGTACGGTGGATTTCAAGAATACCATCATCATCATGACATCGAACATCGGGTCACACATCATCCAGGAAAACCTGGAGCATGTCACCGACAAAAACCGGGACGAGATATTCGACCGCACCCGGCAGGAGGTGTTCGATCTGCTCAAGAAGACCATCCGTCCTGAATTCCTCAACCGGATCGATGAGATCATCATGTTCAAACCGCTCACAAAGGATGAAATCCAGACGGTTGTCGAGCTCCAGCTGGGAAACGTCCAGAAAATGCTCGGGAAGAGCGATATCCGGCTCAGGGCAACAAAGAAAGCCATCCAGTTTATCGCCACCCTTGGCTTTGACCCGCAATTCGGAGCACGGCCGATCAAACGTGTGATCCAGAAAAACCTGCTGAATGAATTGTCAAAAATGATCCTCGAAGGAACCGTAAACAAAGATAAGGAGATCGTGGTTGATGAGAAAGAAGGAAAACTGATATTCAGGAATACCTGATCCTAAAACCTGCAAACCGACGCGGTAAAGAAACTCAACAGAAGCACTGGAAAAGACGATCAAAGAATAAACAAAAAAGGAGGAACCAGTCATGAGCATCGACAACAAGGATCTTTTCAATGCGATAAACGGGATGATGGACCGGCTGATGGCGGAAATGGGGGAGGATTCCGCCTCTTTCCAGCCGCATGTAGTCGGTTTCCGCATCGTCATCGATAGCGTGCCGGTAGCGCCCGGGATGTCCGGACCTGCGGCGACCGGCGGGACGGAGCAACCGGCACCCGAAGTGCATCGGATCGGTGACGAGGTGTACGTAGTCGCCGGCCTCCCCGGGGTAAGCGAGGAGAACCTGAACCTCAATCTCGACGGTGAGACGCTGGTCATCGAGAGCAGCAGCAACATTGGCACCTGTCATACCACTGCGGTCCTGCCCCCCGTAGACGCGGCCACCATGAAGCATTCCCTTAAAAACGGCGTGCTTGAAGTAACCTTCAGGGCCCTGCCGGAAGCGACGGACACCGACACATCATCAGAGCCGGAAACGACCAGTTAATTTTTTTTGGTGATTATCAACAATAAGCCCCAAATGTGGTGACAAACGTATATTTTTGGTCTGTAGAAAAGCGTTTTCGGGTGTCATTGTTGCCCCCTCTTCGCGCCACCCGTCCCCCAAGGGGTGAAGGGGCGCTATTAGCGATGATACCAGAACAGGTAATACGGCACTATCGTCATTGGGGGGTGCCTATAGCGTGCGGGGGCGGAGCCCCCGGGAGCGGATTTTTCATGCTTTTGATTCTTTTGACATCAATTGATTGAGTATCTGCTTTTCCTGTTACCTGTGTGGGGGCTATTGTTTTACGATTACCAACTTTTTTAGCACGTTTTGCATTTTTCTTGCGTTCCAGATTGACATATGCCGGGATATACACCGTAGATCCCCGGATCAAACTGATAATAATCCTGATAAACCTCTGGATCAAAAGACTAATTACAGACCCGGACGCCAGTCCGGATCATTCGGGGTTGAACGCCCAATAGTGGCGGGATCCGGTGGTAATTATGATTCTGCGTGACTTCCTTAAGCAATCTGGAACAGAAAAAAATCTCGCTGAACTGATACTCTTTTTAAGCGAACATGCAGGCCCGATCAAAAAAGGCTTCCTTACGAATTGTATGAATACCTCGGCCTGCGGCACCCGGAACATGTTTGGCGAAGACCAGAAGCCCCTTGACAAGTATGCCGACGACGTATTTGTCCAGGGCCTCAAAAAATCCCGCCTTGTCCGGTATATCGCAACCGAAGAACAAGATCAGATCATAGAGGTCAAAGACGCAAAAAATAATTTCGGTGTTGTTATCGATCCTCTTGACGGCTCCTCACTTCTTGATGTGAATCTCTGCGTGGGCTCCATCATCGGTATCTATCCCGGCAATGTCCTTACAAAAGGCTCGGCCATGGTCGCTGCCCTCTATATGCTGTACGGCCCCCTCACCCTCCTTACCGTCACCACCGGGCACGGCGTCCATGAATTCGTGAGAGATGAGAACGGAGAATTTGTGCTGCGCGGGAACAATATCCGGATCCCGGACGGGAAGATTTACGCGCCCGGGGCGCTCCGCAGGGATTATCTTCCGGCCCATGCACAGTGGATCGCCGATCTTGAAAGTGCCGGTTACAAACTCCGGTTCAGCGGCTGTTTTGTTGCAGACGTCCACCAGATCCTCCACAAAGGTGGTGTGTTTACCTACCCGGGATACAAGGGAAAGGAGAAGGGAAAACTGCGGCTCCTGTACGAGGCCAACCCCATGGGCATGATCGTCTGCGAAGCCGGGGGTGCGGTAAGCAACGGGACATCCGATTACCGGGAGATCACACCGGAAGCAATCGATCAGGTCACGCCCATCTACATCGGTGGCAAAAAAGAGATCGGCCAGATTGAAAAATATATGAGGGAAGGATAAGTATACTCAGGTGAGCAGGAACATGAACGCACAAACCTTTGGTCCAATCCCCGGCTCGACCATTTTCAATGGAATTTCCGGCAAAAAAGCCATTATCATGGCGGCAAATACCCGGATCGCAACCGTCGCCGAGGGAATCTTTAAAGCGGCAAAAGATACCGATTCTGCGGTCTTCATGGAACTAGCCCGGTCCGAATCCGATCTCAAAGGAGGGTACACCGGCATGACGCCGCAGGTATTCTCGGAAAAGATGCATGCGGCGGCAAAAGCAACCGGGTTTGACATCTGGGCGCTCCACGCTGATCACATCACGATCAAAAAAGGGGATGCCGCAGAGATCGACGGGACAAAACAGCTGATCGATGCGCAGATAAAAGCCGGATATACCTCGTTTGCCATCGATGCCTCGCACCTCTTCAATTTCGAGGGGAAAAACGTCCGGGAAGAACTGGAGCAGAATATCCGGGTCACCTCGGATCTTGCCCGGTATATCCGGCAGAAAATGAACAAAAAGGAATTCGGCCTTGAAGTGGAAGTGGGTGAGATCGGAAGGAAAGATACGGAGGGGCTCATCCTGACCCGGCCGGAGGAAGCCGTCGAATTCATCAAAGCCCTCAACGAAAACGATGTCCACCCCCATGTGCTTGCCATCGCAAACGGCAGTTCGCACGGCCATTCCTACGATGCAGACGGGAATGTCGTCGAACAGCTCTCTATCGATATCCCCCGGACAAAGGCGATCGCACAAGCCCTCCGGGAAAACAACCTGCATGTCGGTATCGCCCAGCACGGCATTACCGGCACTCCCCGCGATCTCATCAACCTGCACTTCCCCAAAGGCGATATCATCAAGGGCAATGTCGGAACATTCTGGCAGGATGTGGCGTTTAGTACCCTGAAGATCTACAAACCTGTCCTCTACAAGGATATCATGGACTGGACGCTCGCGAAATACCGGCCTGCAAATCCCGGCAAAAAAGATCGCCAGATCATTGACGGCAACTGCAAGAACGCCATCAAGGAATTCTATAAAGAAATTTATTCTGTCGATGAAGAGACCAACAAGGCCATGCAGGCAATGGCCTATGCAGAAAGCCTGGTCTTTTTCAAAGCGTTTGGTTCGTATGGAACTGCGTCTGTCATTCGAAAATCCCTGCCATAATACCCCCACAATCTTTTAGTGTCCTCGCGCTATCTCATACTGTGAAGTTTTATGCCAAAGACCACGATCTCTGTCATTAAAGCGGATGTGGGAAGTTTCCCCGGCCACTCCCGCACCCACCCCAAGCTTCTGGAAAAGGCCGCCCAGATGCTCAAAACCGAGAAAGGCAAGCTTCTCACCGACTCCTTTGTCACCCACTGTGGCGACGATCTCGAACTGATCATGACCCACACTCACGGGGTCGACAACGAGAAGGTCCACAAGCTTGCCTGGGAGGTCTTCATGGAATGCACGAAGATCGCAAAAACCCTCAAACTCTACGGTGCAGGTCAGGACATGCTCGCGGATGCATTCTCGGGGAACGTCAAGGGCATGGGCCCGGGCGTTGCCGAGATGGAATTCGAGGAGCGGGGTTCCGATCCCGTCATGGTCTTTATGGCTGACAAGACCGAACCCGGCGCGTGGAACTTCTACCTGTACAAGATCTTCGCTGACCCGTTCAACACTCCCGGTCTTGTCATCGACCCGTCCCTGCACGAGGGTTTTATCTTCGAGGTGCACGATCTAATCGGGAAGCGCAAAATCAGGTTTGCCTGCCCCGAGGAGAGTTACAGCCTGCTCGCCTACATCGGGGCACCGTCCCGGTACGTGATCAAATACGTGTTTAAGAAGGACGGGACTATCGCTGCATCGACAAGCACCCAGCGCCTCAACATGATGGCCGGGCGGTACGTGGGAAAGGACGACCCGGTCATGATCGTCCGGGCCCAGAGTGGTTTTCCCTCGATGGGCGAGGTGATCGAGCCGTTTACCATCCCGGTGCTTGTTGCAGGCTGGATGCGCGGATCGCACCACGGCCCGTTCATGCCGGTTGGCCTCTGCGATGCCAACTGTACCCGGTTCGACGGCCCGCCCCGGGTTGTCTGCTTCGGGTTCCAGGTGACAAACGGGACCCTGATCGGACCTGCCGATATGTTCGATGACCCCGGGTTTGACCGGGTCAGGGCGCGGTGCAACAAGCTTGCGGATACGATCCGTGCTCAAGGGCCTTTCGAACCCCACCGGCTCTCCCTGGAAGAGATGGAGTATACTACGCTTCCGGCCGTCGAAAAGAAACTGGCTACACGCTGGGAACCTCTGCGGGAATAATTTTTGGTGATTATCAACAATCAGCCCCCAACATGGTGAAAAATGTATATTTTTAGTCTGTAGAAAAGCGTTTTCGGGTGTCCTTGTTGCCCCCCTCTTGCACCACCAGTCCCCCGAGGGGGACGGGGTACATTGCGATGGCACCAGAATAGGTAATACAGCACTATCGCAAGGGGGGATGCCCGAGCGGCGGGGGCGGAGCCCCCGAGAGCGGATTCCTCATGTTTTTGAATCTTTTAACTTCAATTGATCGAGTATTGGATTTTCCCATTTGAATGGCCGGGCACGAATGCACGAAACGGGAGAACGATGTTTCGGGGGAAAAATCGAGGATCGCACTGATCAGACGGAAAGCCAGGAAAAAAGTTTTAGTGTTTATTCACATCCCCGTCAGTGATTTGGTTGTTTTTCACGGTCCGTAAGGAGTGCTGTTGGATGGAGTTTTGCCGCCATTCGTGGCAGCATTTTGTCCGCTCATCTGCCGGGTGCTATTCCTTGGTACACCGGTATACATCCCAAGCGCCGCCATAAGCTGAGCCGATGTTATGGTGGTCCCTGATGCCGCAGACAACTGGGCTGTAGTGTAAGTAAAATTGATGACATGCTCCTGAGCCGGGGGGGTCAGGGCATTGATAAGATCGCTCTCGGATACCCCGAGGGTCTGTGCAGCTGCCTCAAGGCGGGTCTCGTTGCTCATAAAATGACCATGCACATAAGCACCGGTACCCTGAGCGGGTGTGCTGTTGCCGGAGGATGTCAGGGACACTGTCACCGCAGGCTGGCTGGAATTATTGGGGGATGTCTGGGGGTGCAGCCTGCCACTATGATGCTCATGATAAATAGCACCGAGGCTATGATGCCAACGTAACTGCAATTTTTAAGATATCCTGGTTTCCGGATTGTCATGGTTTATCACATTCACTAAAGGAGATCCCTCCAGAACGAAACAGCCGGATCACCCGACAGCTTCGTCTTTCAGTTCCTTTGGAGTGTTTATTTAACATTTTGTCGGATAAACATTTCGAAATCCGGCTCTGGTGCGTTAACGTGACTCAAAGAAGATGGCCTCGTCGTAATCGATACCAGTCTGGTATTAAAAGGTCACAACAACGCACCAGAACCGGAAGGACATATTTTGTTTATCTAACCTGGTACGAGAAATAATGATGGTGGGAACTTACCGCAAAAGGTCGCATCAAAGCGAGCAGACCGAATATTGACGTGCCGTCAGGCGAATCCCCACGGAAGCATTTACAAGAATTTCCTGACGGTTTCCCCGGAGAACCTGAACCTGATGCCTGAGCACCATCCGACACGAGTACCGGGAACCACCGTTATAATTCTCATAATCCATGCAGGCATTCGTACCTCACTTTTCGCGCAAACAAAGAATATCTCCGGCACGCTAATATTCCCGGCAACAATGACACCAGCACAGGAACCCGGAAAACGGGTACGGCTCGAAACGAACATGGGCACGATCACGATCGCGCTCGATCCTGATATGCCGATTACCGCCGGCAACTTCGAAACGCTCGCAAAGAAAGGCTACTACGATGGCGTCATCTTCCACCGTGTGATCGCCGGGTTCATGCTCCAGGGCGGGGACCCCACCGGCACCGGCAGGGGCGGCCCGGGATACGTGATCAAGGACGAGTTCACGACCACGAACCGGAACGACCGGGGCACCATCTCGATGGCAAACGCCGGCCCGAACACCGGCGGTTCCCAGTTCTTTATCAACCTGGTC
The DNA here is from genome assembly GCA_019695435.1 of Methanoregulaceae archaeon. Lineage (GTDB taxonomy): Archaea > Halobacteriota > Methanomicrobia > Methanomicrobiales > Methanospirillaceae > Methanoregula. Next base: position 11,338 of record JACTVF010000067.1, read on the forward strand.
AACAATAATTTCCTCGACGGCAAGCACCCGGTCTTCGGGAAGGTGGTCGAAGGCATGGATGTTGTGGACAAGATCGGCAAAACAGAGACCGACAGGGAAGACCGGCCAAAAGAGAAGGTCACGATCCTCCACGCGGTCATGGAGTGAGTCCGGAAAAGATCCGGCGTTATTCTTTTTGCGGGTTTTGTTGTAGGCTTGTTGACCAGTAGTGCATTCGTTTGCAGTTGTCAGAAAAGAGACAATCACTACCGGAAAAAAAGCGCCGGGATTCTGGCTCTAAAACCGGTTTTAACCATATTCACCCACACCCGGACACCAAAACCTGCGAAAATGCGAGGGCTCCCCGCCTCAGGGCCCCTCCGGGGCACGGCGGGGCAGGGGATTTTTTTGTATTTTTTAGTCACTGATCCGCCGCGGGGGCGTCCCTTCGGGGGCGGCGGCACTCATCGTACTTGGTGGGGAAGATAACAGTCTCATTATTCTGTCTTACCAATTTTCAAAAAAGAATTTCGTAGTAACCGGGATACTATAGTTAAACAAAAAACACTCGATTTTTCCCATTTCCCCCGGGGATTATCGCTGGTACCTGGCACCTGATCTTTTGTATAGAGGCCCCAAAAAAAACCGTTTCCCGGCCCACCGGATCCTCAAAGGAATTATCGGGTGCGGGTAAACCGGTACTCCCCTTTTGGCACAACCATCTCAAACCGTGCGCCTTTGCCCGGTTCACCGGTCTCTTTAATTGTAATACCCGTGGTGGCAAGAATCTCCCGGATCAAAAACAAACCGAACCCGGTATTCTTCCCGTACCCGCGTTCGAAGATGAGCTCTTTTTCATGCACCGGGATCCCGGATCCGTCATCTTCGCACACGACGACGAGGTCGTTTCCGGACTCGTGAGACGAGATACGGATGCCCTTCATGGCCTTCCCGCCATACCCCAGGGCATTGTCAACAAGGTTGAAGAACACTTTCTGGAGCAGGGGATCGGCAATAATTTCAACATTTTCAAGATCGGTAACGTCCAGATCTGTGCCGGACAGGTCCAGCCCTTTGACACCGAGCTCGACACACTTCTTTACCTTCTGCCAGGACGGGGTGTCCGCCCCCAGGGCTTCATACTCCCTCGTGAACTCGATCTGGCGCTCGATATTGTGTGCAATAATCTCTTCCTTATCGAGGAATTTTTTCAGCTCCGGGTCCTGGAGGGTCATCTTTGAGAGGTCGATGTACTCGAGCAGGGCCGTGAGCTGGTTTTTGATATCATGGCGGGTGATGCCCGAGAGGAGATTTAACTTTTTATTGGCGAGTTTTATCGCTTCCTCCGCACGTTTGCGTGCGCTTATATCCCGGACAACAGCAAGGATCACCTTCCTTCCCTGAATGGTGACGACATGGGTATTGACTTCCACCGGTATAATGGTGCCGTCCTTTGTCCTTTGTCCCGTCTCGAATCTCGCCATTCCCAGCGTCCGCTGGTCTTCAAAGACCTTTTCCCGCAGGGGGTTGTGATATGCCGTGGCGATATCAAGCGGGGATTTCCCCAGCAGCTCTTCTTTGGTATACCCCAGCATCCGGCAGGCGACATCGTTGACATCGGTGAACCTGCCGGGCGTGCCGTCGTTGAGGATTTCGTGAAGATAGATCGCATCGGTGGAATTATTGAAGATATCGCGGAACTTCTGCTCGCTCTCTTTGAGCGCTTCCTGTGCCTGCCGTTGGTCTGTCACGTCCTGGATGATTGAATGTAGGTACAGGTGACCGTCCTGCGTGACGGGAGCGCTGAAGACGTCGACATCCCGGATCTCCCCGCTTTTTTTCCGGTGCCGGAACTGGAACACTGCACCCTGGACCTCGCTCGCGTGAGCCATATCCTTCAGGGTAACGGCAGGGTTCTGGATATTGATCTCCGTGATATTTTTCCGGCGAAATTCTTCCCTGCTGTAACCATAGTACCGGCTGGCAGCGGCATTTGCATCCACAAGTCTGCCGGTCTCCGGATCAACAATGAACATCACGGCATTGTTGATCTCGAACATGTCGCGGTACCGTTTCTCGCTTTCCCTGAGCGCATCTTCTGCCTCCTTGCGTTCGGTGATATTCCGGCAGAGCGCGAGGATCTGGACGGAATCGCCTGACGGGATCACCGATGCATTGATCTCGACCGGCGTTATTTTGCCCGAAGCATCCGCGTAATCGATCTCCAGGTTGCGGATGAAACCGGCCCTCATGCACTGCCGGACCGCTTCTGCATTCTTCTCTCTGTCGTACCCGGCCGTCCATTCCGTCACGTTCCTGCCGGTAATTTCGTCGAGATTTTGATGGCCTGCGAGGCGGACATATTCCGGGTTTGCATCCAGCACCCTGCCCTGGTCGTCGAGGATCACAAAACCCGTCCCGGTCGTCTCGATGACAGCCCGGTACTTCTCTTCCTGTTCCCGCAGGGCCTGTTCAGATTTTTTATGGCCGGTGGCATCACGGAGGATGATAAGGCCGCCGGGGGTATCGTGGTAACGAATGAGAGCGACTGTGGATTCGACCGGGACCGGTGTACCATCCATCTTCAGGTACACGATCTCTTCGCACCCGACCGGCTTGTGCTGTTCCATCACGACACGGACCCGTTCCTGTACCGCTGCATGATACGCCGGGTCAATCCGGTCAAAGAGCGACATCCCCAGCAGTTGACCGGCAGATGTGGCCCCTGCGAGCCTGACCATGGCCGGGTTGACATAAACAAAACGCTCAGCGACGGAAATATAGATGGCGTCGGGGGCGGATTCAACCATCTCCTGGAAATTCTCTTCATTCTCCCTGAGCTGTCGTTCCCTCCGGGCGAGCTCGTCGTACTTCCCGCGCAGCTCCTCTTCGGCAGCGGTGATCTGTTCATACGCGGCCCGGAGTTCTCCCTCCGTTTTCTTGAGCTCCGAGATATCCCGGAATATCCCCTCAACGCCGGCAAAATTCCCGGTTGCATCGTACCAGGCGTGGGAGCTGGTGGAGACCGTGACAAGGGTCCCGTCCTTTCGTTTCAGCGTGACCTCCCGGTGGGAGACCGCCCCGTCCCTTTTGAGCATGTCAAGGAAGAGCGCCCGCTGTGCCGGAGCCGCATAATAATCCGTGGCCGATCTGCCGGTCATCTCTCCTGGACCCGCGTACCCGAGGAGATCGGCCCCGGAAGGGCTGATCATCACGAGGTTGCCCTGTGTGTCCGTGCGGTAATAGACGTCCTGGATATTTTCGAGGATGGCCCGGTACTCCTCCTCGGACGCAGCCAGCGCTTTCTCGTTGTCTGCCAGGGTTTCGTACTGCCCCCGCAGTTCTTCCTCGGCAGCGGTGAGCTGCTCGTTTGTTGCCGCAATCTCGGTCACGGTCTTTTTGCGGTCGGTGATATCGTGGATGATGCCAAAGACCGTCCGCTTTTCCGGGTCGTATTCTGCGTTGGAGTGGATGTCCCTGACAGCCCCGTCAGAAGGCCTGCGGATCTTGAAGTCCAGGTTGTAGGGCTTGCCGTATTTTACGAGCGCGTCCAATGCATCGTCAAGGACACGGCGGTACTCCGGCAGGGGGATCTCCTGGACCTCGCGTATCGGCATCTCGAGATTTTTCACGCCGTAAATTGCCCCGGCATTTTCGGAAGCGAGCATCTTCCCGGTGTCCAGGTGAAATTCCCAGTGGCCGACCCCTGCCACCACTTCCGCCCGCTTTAACCGGGACTCGCTCCCTGCAAGGAGCCGGTTCTGTTCCTCCACCATCTGTTTTGTCTTTTTCCGCTCGGTGATGTCCCGGATGGACTCGATCGAGCCGGCGATCTGCCCGTTCTGGTCGTAAAGCGGGCTCGCCTTGCCCCAGAGCGTCCTTGGTACCCCCTGCTCGTGCGGGAGCGCGGACTCGGCAGCGAGCGTCGTGCCGTCCCGGACAATATTTGAATAATCAGCCCTTATCCTGTCGGGCGGCGAGAAGACCAGGTCGATCAGCATCGGCCTGCGTTCACCGTAAAACGGGATTGCGTACTCGTAATTTCCCTTTCCCACCATGCCGGACGCCGGAATACCGGTCATCTCCTCTATGGCATGGTTCCACGTGAGGACGGTCCCGGCCCTGTCGATGGCAAACGTGGCGTCCGGAAGGAAGTTGATAATATCAGAGAGCCGTTTCTCCGACTCGATACGGGAGCGTTCAGCGGTGCGCCGGGCGACAGTCTGGCGGATCTTGTGGGCGAGCTCGGCGAACTGTGCCCTCGGGTCACCCCCTTTCTGGAGATAGGAGTCTGCCCCGTTGTTGATGGCTTCTATGACCACCTCCTCGCGGCCCCGGCCGGTGAAAAGGATGAACGGGATGCTGCCAAACCCCGACCGGACAGCTTTAAGAAATTCGATGCCGTTCATTCCCGGCATCTGGAAATCCGATACCACGGCATCGTATTCCTGGTTCTTCAGGGCATCCAGCCCGTCCTGTGCTGATAGTTGTGGGTCTATAGAAAATTCTCCCGTGGCCTCGAGAAAGAGCCTGGCAATGTCGAGAAGGGTCGGTTCATCATCGACATAGAGAACGTGAATCATGCGAGTAACCCCCGGTCTTATCCGGTAATTAACTGAAGGGGAATATAAATGGGTGGGTACCGGCACAGGTTGTACCCGTAAAGGAACACCTATGTGCCGGGCCTGCAAGAGTGTACATGCGAAGAGGAAGCGGGCATGAGAAAAACGCCGGCCCAAAAGGACCCTGATCTCGAAGCGCATTCCGCGAAGATCATCGAACGCCACCTCGCCCGCCGGCCCCGGGCAAAAAAGATGTGGGCGCTCCTGACCGGGGATGCCGAGGTGCAGGCCTGCTGGCGGATGGCAAACTATGTCGCCGCGACAAAACTGGGGATGAACGATCACGGCCGGACCCATGTAATGGTCGCCACTGCATCGGCGCTTACCATGCTCGACCTGCTGGACGGCTCGCCGTTCACACCCGACATCATCACCGGGAAATTCGGGGACCGGGACGACGCGGCGCTCGTGGTGCTGGCCGCGACGCTCTGCCACGACATCGGGAACATGGTCCACCGCGAGGATCACGCGGGTCTCGGCGTGGTGCTCGCGATGCCCATCATCGACCGGCTCCTGCCGGCGATCTACGACGACCCCGTGCAGCGCACCGCGATCCGGTCGTTCATCCTCTCCGCGATGTACACCCACCACGGGGTGCCGCGGCCGCTCACCACCGAGGCGGCGCTGGTCTGCATCGCGGACTCGACCGATATGACCAAGGGCCGGGGCCGGGTCGCGTTTGATTCCGGCAGCATCACGATCCACTCGGTCTCCGCGCTTGCCATCGAAAAGGTCGAGATCAGAAAAGGAGCGGCAAAGCCCGTCGAGCTCGTGATCCACATGTCCAGCTCGGCCGGGATCTTCCAGGTGCAGGAGATCCTCGCGCCCAAGGTGCGGGCCGGGCCGCTTGCGGATGCCGTGGACGTGATCGCGGTGACGACAGAGGAAGCGCACGCGGCAGCAAAGACGATTGTTTCCGGGATCCGGATGCAGGGCGCAACGTTCGTGCCCCTTCATGACGGCAGGGGCGGCCATGCCCGGGCCCCGCCGCGACAGAAAAAGTAAGCAGGTATTCCCTGCTGCAGCCCGGGGCCCCGCCCCGGTGCAGGTCACGCTGTTTTATCGCCATTGTGGGGCCGGAGCGTTGTGATGAACTCTTCGAGGGCGACCCGGGCCCCGCGCCGGTCCTTTGCCGATACGGTTTTTATCGCTGCACCGTTAAAATGTGCCTTTGTCGCGTCCGGCCGGGCACCGACTGCATCGCACCTGTTGAGCACCACGACATACGGGATACGGGCGGCCACAATCGAGGTTGAAAGGTGCTCCACGAACTCGTCCACCGGGGAGGTTGCGTCCACGAGCAGGATTGCGCCGTCCATGCCTTTCCCGATGATCTCCCGGGCGAACTCGAACCGCTCCTGCCCCGGG
>JACTVF010000068.1 GCA_019695435.1 Methanoregulaceae archaeon
GACCTGAAGTTCGGCATATCCGACCTCAAAGACCAGTCCCGGCTCGAACCGCACCTCTTTTCCCGCGCTTGAGATCACCGTGTCCTTGAGGAGGTCGTACGCCTCGGCCAGTTGCTCGTCGGAAAAACCGGTGGCGACCCGGGAGAGAGGGATGAGTTTTCCCTGGTCTTGGCAGGCCATAAGGAACGAACCAAAAACATGGGCACGTTTTCCCTCGCCCCATTCAGCCCCGATGACCGCGAGGTCGAGCGTATCCACCTCCGGCTTGATCTTGATCCAGTTCTTTCCCCGCTGGCCCGGGGTGTAGGGCGAATCCAGCACCTTGATCATAATGCCCTCGTGGCCGGCGGCAAGCGCATTGTTGTAGGTATCCTCGATTACCTGCGGGTCGGCGCTGGTCACCTGCGGCGCCACGTACTGCGTCACTACACGCTCCAGTCTTTTCCGGCGTTCCATGAACGGGAGGTCAATTAACGTCTCCCCGTCGATGTAGAGAAGGTCAAAGACGTTGGGCACCATCATGATGGCCTCTTGGGCCTCTGCAATATCGTGCCGGCGCCGGAACCGGCGGAGCACGGACTGGAAGGGCATGGGCCTTCCGTCCTTTATGGCGATCACCTCCCCGTCAAGGATCACATCGTGATCCGTTGAAGCGAGCAGGAGTTCGATCACATCGGGGAGCGCCCCGCTGACATCTTCGAGCCTGCGGGAATACATCTTCCCGGTGTCCCCCTTCTTGTGGAACTGGAACCGCGACCCGTCATACTTGAACTCAGCTGCAACCTCGCCATGCTCCTGCACCATGCCAGTGATCGAACCCTGCTGGGCAAGCATCATCCTCACCGGATGGAAGAGCGTGATGCGGACATCGCGAAGGGCTTCAGGCCCGATCCGTGCGAGGTGTGCCACTTCACCCAGATCGTTAATGGCCTGCATTGCGTGTTCGACCAGTGCCGGATCGACCGAGAAGGCCTTTGCAATCGCCTCGCGGACACTCCCCTCCCCGACGCCGATACGAAGTTCCTCGAGCATTATCCGGGCGAGGTACCGTCCCTCAAGGGGGCTCGCATCCCCGAGCAGCAACTGGACCATACGCACTTTTTCTTTCTGGGAGGTTGCTCCGCCACGGGCCGCTATGCTGATAAGTTTGTTGTACACATCAACAATTTCGAGATCCTGATGGGATAGTGAGACTTGTGATTTTTTTGACAGGAGTTCTTCCACAGCCCTTCCAACGTCCCCGGTTTTGTTGATCTTCCCGATGACCGCGTCTTTTTTTATCCCAGCAACGTAACCAACGGCTTCGTAGAGCAGGCTGGGTCCGATCCCGAGTTTCCGGGCACTCCAGTCGGGAAAAATCCTCCCCATAATAAACCGGACAAAGACCGGGAGTTCATCCGGTGAAAGCCCTGGCAGGACCCGGCTGATCACATCGATCATGTCGAGACGGCCGGAGATGCCCTCAATTTCTTCGCAGCATTGGGAAAACTCCAGAAAGAGCATAGCGTTTCTGTTGTGTGAGTTGGCGATTTGGAGCATTAACATTTTGCTGTAACTCCCAAACGGCGGGTTCCCCAGTATAACGTTTTTTTCGCGCTCCCATGATAAAGGTAAAAGTATTTTTAATGTCCTGCTGATAGTTCATGCAGTGCAGGTCGTGGATTATCCCTATGGGTGACGAGTGGCAGCCCGAGGCTGTTGTCCGGCAGAAACTGGATCTCCTTAAAAAAGAGTTTATCGAATATATCGGTGCCAACAGCGAAAAGATCGATTCCAACCTTCCGGTTTTTTTCGGTCAGGTTATTGCCTCCCTTGATAAGGCACTCCCCGGCATCAGCGTCACTCTCTACAACCAGTTCATTGATGCGATAGCTTTTGCCGTGCTTGATGCGTCAAAACGATCTGATGAGATCCCATTTGTCGAGAAACTCTTCAATTACGCCCTGCGTAACAAGCGCGGGAACCGGGGTCATGCAGTTTACGACATCCTGCTTGGCATGAAAATGATCAACGCCGGAAAGTATGAGGAGGCTGCGGAGCAGCTCAAAAATTACCGGTCCATGGACGTCCTGATCTGCCCGGCGATTGCCTACTGCTACTTCGTCCTCTCAACCCAGCAGACCCCGGTCGATACAGGCAGGGGATCCCAGCGCCCCAACGATATGTTACTTGCCGCACGGGAACAGATGATCGAACTCGTCCACCTTAACCCTCCGATAAACCGGCTTCAGGAGCATGAGCTCGCCGAAGACCCCCGGATTAACAAGATCTTCTGGTTTATGATCAAGCAGGCGACTGACTGGTTCCCCAGCGAGCGTGAGTTTATCCGTATCGGGATCGAAAAGGCGTCCCGGGACGGGAAACGCGACATAAAAGAAGATCTCCTCAATATTGCGATCGGGCGGTTTTACAACGACATGTTCTTCCTGCGCGAGCTCTACAAACTCAAACTCGAGAACCGTGACGCCGGCGGGGTTGTCGGGGTCGTCAATCAGATGATCCAGCAGTATCCTGATGATATTGAGCCGATCTACTATGGCCTTAAGCTTTCGATCATCACCAGCCGAATAGACGCATATTTCCGGTTCCGGAAACTTGCCGTGAGCAAGAACATCCCTGCAAGGGCACCCGTCCTGCTGGACTACGCGTTTGAGATGATGCGTGGAAAGAAGATCGAGGCTGCCGCCTGTATGGAAGAGATCAAAAAACGCTTCGGCCCGCAGAATTATTTTGTGACTCTGCTCGAGTACGTGGCGCACGATTTTCAGTCGGACGACGCCAAGAAAGTCAAGCCTGCAAAGAAGGCGATGTTTGATGCCATCGATCAGTACTGTACGAAACTGCTCAAAATAGAGGCGTGATAATGAGAAGACATATGACGATAGGTATAGACGAAGGTAGAACGGTTTGCCAGGGTCGGAAGGAGATCACTCTATGGCAGTAGTGCGGATCCTTATTGCAGCGGGTAAGGCGGCGGATGCGGACGATCTCGCGTCCCAGGCAAAGGCGGCAGGGTACCGGGTGAAGGCACGGGCGTCTTCAGGAAAAGAAGCCGTCGCGCTGGCAGAGACATGGCATCCGGATATCGTGCTGATGGATATGCATCTTCGCGGGGAAATGGGCATCCCTGCGGTGGTAAAGAAACTCCAGACGATCTGCAACATCCCGGTGGTTCTGGTCGCCTCTTCCGATGATGATGTCCCGGTCCTGCGCAAAAACGTCGCAGTTCCGGACGGTTGCCTGGTCCGGCCGTTTGGCAGGAGACAGTTCCGGCAGGTTATCGAAGTTGCGGTTTACCGGTATTCTCTTGAGAAGGGTCCCGGTGGGAACGGTGACAATAAAAGAACGTACACCAGCCCGGCGGTTCGAAAGATCGCCCACGATATCAATAACTCACTCAGTTCAGCGCTTGCGAACATCCAGCTTTTACGACGGTCGGATGTCCGTGAGGACCGATTATACGAGCACTTGGATGGTGCAGAGGAGAGCGTGTTGCGGGCGCGGGATCAGTCCCGCCAGTTGCTCACGTCATCGGCGGGGCCTGAAACAGAGGCCGGCGCACAACGCAAGGTGCATGTCCTGACTACGTACCCCCGGGGTACTGGTGTTCAAAAGAAAGATACTACCGCAGGGTACAGGATCCTCCTGATGGACGACGAGGCGGCGATCCTCTCGGCCACAAGCGAGATGCTCTCATTTCTGGGTCATAAAGTTACTGTGGCAGAGAACGGCGATAAAGCGATCGATCTGTATAGAAAAGCACAGGCTGGTGCCGTGCCGTTCGATGCGGTCATCCTCGATGTCACAGTACCGGGCGGGACAGGGGCACAGGAAACCCTGCCCCGGCTCCGGGCGCTCGATCCTCATGTGCGGGCGATCATCTCAAGCGGATATGCCACGCACCCCATGGTCGTCAGTTTCGCTGCCCGGGGGTTCGTAGCCGCCCTTGTAAAACCGTACGGGTTCAAGGAACTCGAGGAATCACTTGCACGGGCGTTTCTGTCCTAGCGGGCTACAACCGGATCTCCTGAGGGATATCCGGGGTCGAACCCTTCTGGGTCGCCACGATCAGGCACTTTTCTTTGAAGAAGAGTCCGAGGCCCTCGCGTGCGCTCGCCCGTGCACGGTCCGGCGTATTGTTGATCTCGCTTAAGTGGGAGAGGACCACCTGTGGCGCGTCTTTTCCGAGCATTCGCAGTACCGCGGCGGCCGCCGGGTTTGAAAGGTGTCCCCGGCTGGAGCGTATCCGCCGTTTCAGGGATTCGGGATATGGCCCGTTTGCGAGCATCTCCGGGCAATGGTTGCTTTCGAGCACGATACCGTCACAGCGCCGGAGCAGGTCCAGCATATGAGAGGTGATGATGCCCGTGTCGGTACAGTAACCCAGCATTTCCCCGTTCTCTTCAATGATAAACCCGCAGGGTTCTGCCGCGTCATGTGAAGTGGCAAATGGTGAGACCGTGAATCCTCCGGCCACAAACGGGGTATCGTACCGGCAGGAGTGCGTCGAAAGTGGTTTATCCGAGGTGCGCCGGTGACAAAGAAAATCCGCAAGCGTGCCCCCGGTGGCATAGACCGGGCATTCCAGTTTTCTCGCGAGCACGTCCAGGCCCCTGATATGATCCACGTGTTCGTGGGTAACGATGATCGCGTCGATCATATCGGCAGCACAGCCGGTGTGCGCGAGCCGGTACAGGGTTTCCTTTGCGCTCAGGCCGGCATCGACCAGGATGGCGCTGTCGCCGCCCTGGATATATGTGCAGTTGCCTTTGCTCCCGCTCGCAAGAATCGTACACCGCATGTCTCCCTACCATAGGCTTTTTTTATATTAACCTGCTTTCATCCTACCTAGACCAAAAGGAGGGAATAAAAAAAGGAAAACCGGGATTATTTTTTCGCTTTCATCACTTCGTATTCCGCGAGCACCGGGGCGATGGTCTTCGTGGAAATAGAGCGCCGCACGAGGAGTGTCAGCTTCCGGCAGTACTGGATATGAGCGATCTGGAAGCTCACGATGAGGCCAAAACAGAAACAGGTGATGCCGATCAGGGTATAACTTGCAATGTCAACCATCGAATATCCTCCTTTAGGTCTCCCTCGCGAGTTCGTCCACTATCGGAACTACGGAGTCGGTGTCGGAACATTCTTTTGCAAGCACCATAAAGCGCTTCGAGTAATGCAGCTTCAGGATCTGATGTCCGCTGATCGATCCGATCGCGAACATAATAATTCCAAAGCCGATATAGATGAGCAGATCCGTCAGCAGGTCAGTCATGGTGCACCACATTGACTGTTACGGCGGGATACAGATAAATTTATTGAATCTGGATCCCGCAATCTTACCGTACCAGAAAACCTCTTCTCCGCACTATTCCGTCAACTACGGCAGAAGCATGCACGACTTCGCGGGAAAAACGGGTCAGCCATAACCGGCGGCGATCGCGCCCCCTTGTACCGAGAGAGAATGCAGACCCCTCCCTGTCCGATTGTCAGGGCCGCGACAACCTCCATCGGTATCACAGTAATAACAGGGAAAAGACCATTAACGGAAAGAACGTTGGTACCGTTATACGGAGGGACGATCCAAGGTGTGCATTTCAGGGCAGGTGAGGCCATGACCGGTGAAGACTCCATCCCCCTGCGCTTTACGCTCTCCGAGTTTGCCGGATCGCTCGGAGACTTCGGGACGATCATCCCGCTCGTCCTTGCCGTCGCGCTTGTATCCAATGTTAACCCACGCTATATCCTTCTTTTTTTCGGAATCTGGTTTATCCTCACCGGGCTCTATTATCGGCTGCCTATCCCGCTCGAACCGATGAAAGCGATCGCAGTGATCGTGATCGCCGGCGGAATCGGAAGCGGGGAGATTGCGGCCGCCGGTCTCATCCTCGGGGTGCTCTTTCTGGTGCTCGGCTATGGCCGGTGCTTTGCGGTCATCGGGAAATGGGTGCCCGAGAGCGTCGTGCGGGGCATCCAGCTCGGGCTCGCCCTGCTCCTGTTTAAGGCATCCGCGGACTTTGTGATCAAAGACTCCTTCTTTTTTGTTATCGGTATTGCCATAATCGTGGTGTTCATCCTCCTTGTCCATTACAAAAATGTCCCGGATCTCTCGTCCATCTGCGTCATCGCAGTGGGCGTGATCGGCGGGATCGTCCTGCACGGTATCCCTCCCACCAGCCTGATTCCTCCGCCGGCGCTTGTGATTCCCGTTCCCACGGATTTTCCCTCCGCCCTTTCTACGCTCGTACTGCCTCAGGTGGCCCTCACCATCGCAAATGCAATCCTTGCGACCTCCCTTCTGACCAAAGACCTCTTCGGGAAAGACGTCCCCCCGAAAAAGCTCTCGACTACGATCGGACTCATGAACATCGTTTCGGTTCCCTTTGGGGGATTTCCCATGTGCCATGGGGCAGGCGGCCTTGCCGGCCAGTACCGCTATGGGGCACGGACCGGCGGGGCAAGCATCATTGCCGGCCTGATCTTTATCATCCTCGCGCTATTTTTTACCTCCCCGCAGGTGCTCTCCATCGTAGCGGTGGGGGTTCTCGGGGCGCTTCTGGTCTTCGTCGGCATTGAGATGGGCCGTCACAGCCTTAAGAGTGATTCTCTTTCAATCACGGGCCTTATCGGCGTGCTCGCACTTGTCGTATCCATAACAGTCGCATTTATTGTCGGCATTGCTGCTGCATATCTGCTCATGTGGGTAAAAAGGAGACCGGCGGACAAAAGCCCCGCAGCGTAGGCCGGGGCTGTCCCTGCCTCATTTGCGGAGTAAATATAGCCCGGATAACGAAACCTTAACAACCTTTCCCGCCGAGTTTTTCTGCTATGTGGAGCGAGGTTGATGTCGAAACCTGGGTCTCGTGGCGCACGTCCCGGCTGGATGAAGTGCATGGCACGGTTCAGGAGATCATAGAAAAGGTGAGGTCGAATGGCGATGCAGCCCTGATCGAGCTCTCCGAAAAGTTTGATAAGGTACACCTTGACACGATCGTTGTCGACGAGGACACGCGGCAGGCAGCCTACGAGCAGGTCGATGCACGGGTCATCGAATGTCTTGTGGAGGCCGAGGTCCGGATCAGCCGGTTCCACGAGCTCCAGCTGCCCCGCGGCCTCTGGCTCAACGAGCTTGAGCCCGGCATCACCCTCGGCGTGAAGACTACCCCGCTCTCACGCGTCGGGGCATACATTCCCGGGGGCCGTGCCGCGTATCCCTCTACCGCTCTCATGTGCACGGTTCCCGCACGGATCGCTGGTGTCCCCGAGATCTGTTGCTGTTCTCCGCCGCCGATCCAGCCGCTCACGCTCGTGGCACTCGATATTGCCGGCGTGCAGGAGATTTACCAGTGCGGGGGTGCTCAGGCAATTGCCGCCATGGCCCTCGGGACAGAGTCCATCGACCCGGTGGACAAGATCGTAGGGCCAGGCAACGTGTACGTAACCGCCGCAAAGATGATGCTGCGCGAGTATGCCGAGATCGATTTCCCGGCAGGTCCGAGCGAGATCGCTGTCATTGCGGACGAAAGCGCTGTGCCGGCATATGTTGCAGCCGACATCCTCGCACAGGCAGAGCACGACCCCCACGCGGCCTGCCTCCTCATCGCCACCTCCCCTGCTATTGCCGATAGGGTCGGTGCCGAGATCAAAAAACAGGCTGAACACGCCCCCCGTAAGGAGATCATTATACCGGCGCTCAAAAACTCCGGTTATATCATTGCCGGCGACCTGGACGAAGCGGTCGCGATCTCGAACGCCGTCGCCCCCGAGCACCTCTCCATCCAGGTGACCGACCCCCTCCCGGTCCTTGGTGGTATACGAAATGCAGGTGCAATCTTTGTCGGGCCGTACACGCCGGTCGCCTGCGGGGACTACGCGTCGGGCACCAACCACGTGCTCCCGACCGCCGGTTATGCCCGGCAGTACTCAGGCCTTGACGTGCACCATTTCTGCAAGACCTCTTCAGTACAGATCCTCACAAGAGATGGCCTGGACAGCATCGGGGACATCATCGAAACCCTTGCCACGGCTGAGGGTCTTGCCGCCCACGCACGGTCCGTTCAGGTACGCAGACAGGAAAAGAAGGGCAGCCGGAAGAAGGATTCCGGCTACTGAAGAATCGGGCCGGATTTTCTCCGGATTTCCATATCCATTATCTTTTTTTGACCCGGCGGATCATGCAGGCGCCGGCAAGGCTGGTGATCCCGAGCGCTGCCACCGTTATCCCCGGGGAAAGGGGGACCGGCGTGGCCGGTGCCTCCGGGGGCAGGAGCGTAACGTCTGCCGAGGCATAGCCGCCATTGCTGAACCGCTCCCTGTCTATGGGGGAGGTGACCACGTAGACTATGTATCTTCCCGGGTTCATGTTCCCAAGGATTATGGACGTGTCCCACGAGTACTGCCAGGTACCGTTATTCATGTCCACCGGCGCAGTAGTAAAGAGACCATGTCCGGCCGGGATATTGATGTTCTCCAGCGTGACACCACGGGAATCCAGATCCGGCCCGGTCATAAAGAGGTAGACGGCGATCGTCTGGATGCCCGAAACCGTACCGTTGAGGATGACCATATCCCCAATATGCACCACGGAGGGAGTGACATTGATGGTGACGGTCTGTGCCAGGGCCGGGAATATTCCCAGAAAAAGGAGAAAGGCAACGGCTGCCGGCAGACAGAACCTCCCACTCATACCAGTACCATTCCTGCTGAAACGATAAAACTGTATCACAGGGCCGTTTTTAAAATTCCACGACCATGACCGTTTCCTCTTCCGCTTTGAGATCGCCTTTCAGGCGCCCGGCCTCGAACTCGTATCCTTCGGCCGGGTTGTAGTTCTCGTAGATCTCGCACTTGTCCAGCAAGTCGACGAACTCTTTGAGGAAGATCCTTGGGATCACATCCACCCTGCCGCCAAACCGGCCGGTGATCTTTTTGATCATGGCCCGGATGAAACGGTGGGAAACCCTCTCCCGGTCAACTTCCCGATAGGCCTGGGAGTACACATCGATCACCTTGACGGTCACCAGCTCGAGCTTACCGGTATCGAACCGGGTGAGGTGGATCTGGGGCTGGCGGGGGTTCCTGTACGTATCGGTCTCGACGACGCTGATCCGGTCGTACAGCGGCGTTACCGATCGGATGCCCCGCGAGCTGTCGAAAAATGCAGGGGTACCGGTGAACAGGAAGTAACAGTGCGGCATCCGGCCGCCATCGAGGGCGTCGATGATCCGGGCAAGCGTCTGGTAGCTTCTCTCCCGCTGGTTCCGCTGGAGCCCCTGTGTGGTCTCCAGTTCGTCAATCGCTATCGCAAGCCCCCGGTATCCTGCACCATGGATGATCTCGACAAGTCCTGAAAGGAAGAGAAACGCTGTGGAGTCATCGACCTCCCCCTTAATGCCTGCCACCTGTTTAAAATTGCGCCCCACGGTGGGTTCCGCTGCGATCCAGCCAATAGCTGCCTGTGCGATCGGGAAATCACCGGCGTTGTTGGCCCGGTAGTACGTGCGTAGCGCGGCGGCAAGGGCGGTATTCTTTTCGCTGATGCCGGCCAGTGCCGTCTCGATCTCTTTTTCCGTTGCTGCTTTGAGCGCGGTGTCCGCCACCTCCCCGCTGCCCGCCGAGATCAGCCGCTCCTCTATGGCAAAGAGCCAGTTGTCCACGATGGTCTTGAGTGCATGCTCTGCCTCGCTTGTCCTGAGGTTGGCGCAGATCTGCTGGTAGAGTGCTTTTGGTTTTGAGAGCGGGGCCGAAGGAGAGACAAACACATGGGCGGTGG